>NZ_CALJAH010000318.1 GCF_938028185.1 uncultured Cardiobacterium sp.
GAAAGCGGTTGGTGACAGCAAACGTAGGTCGGGCATTTATGCCCGACATTCGCAACCCGCATTCCGCACCACACTACAGTCGCCTGCAAAACACGCAAACCGCCGCTTTCGCCGATCTGCGGCGGATTCCCGCCCGCAATATCCGTAGGGTGGGGCTTGCCCCACCATGAAAGCGGTTGGTGACAGCAAACGTAGGTCGGGCATTTATGCCCGACATTCGCAATGCCAGCATTCCGCGTGCGTGTCGGCAGCACCACGCATCCGGCGATTTGCCCCTACGACGATAACGGTGCAATTTTCCCGCCTGCAAACGTGGAATTGGCGATAATGCCGCTCCTTTTTCAACATCGGTCTGTTTATGAGTCATCACGATAGCTGGTCTTCCCGTCTGGGTTTCATCCTCGCTGCCGCCGGTTCTGCCATCGGCCTCGGTGCCATCTGGAAATTCCCCTATACCGCCGGTACCCACGGCGGCGCGGTGTTTTTTTTGCTGTTTATGATTTTCACGTTTTTGGTGGGCGCGCCGGTTTTGATTTCCGAGTTCGTCATTGGCCGGCACAGCCGCCATAATGCGATTCAGGCGTTTCACCGCATCCGCCCCGGCAGCGCCTGGCCGCTGGTCGGCTGGCTCGGTGTCGTCACCTGTTTTGTGTTGTTGTCTTTTTATAGTGTCGTCGGCGGCTGGGTGGTCGCTTATATTTGGCACGGCGTGAATGGCGATTTGGCGGCGGTGACGGATTATGGCGCGTTTTTCGGCGCGATGATTGCGAACTCCGGCGAGGTGATTTTGTTCCAGGGGCTGTTCATGCTGGCGGTGGTGTATGTGGTGCAGGCCGGGGTCAGTCAGGGGATTGAGCGGGCGAACAAGTACATGATGCCCGCGCTGTTTGTGATGTTTGTCCTGCTGGCGCTGCGCTCGCTCACGTTGCCCGGCGCGTGGCAGGGCGTGCTGTTCCTGCTCAAGCCGGACTGGTCGTTTTTCAATGGCGAGACGATGCTCTCCGCGCTCGGTCAGGCGTTTTTTGCGCTCAGTATCGGCGTGTCGGTGATGGTCACTTATGCCTCGTATTTGCGCGATGATTATGATCTTCTGCGCAGCGCCAACAGTATTGTCTGGATGAATATTGCGATTTCGCTGCTCGCCGGGCTGGTGATTTTCCCGGCGGTGTTCGCGCTCGGTTTTGAGCCGAACCAGGGGCCGGGGCTGATTTTTGCGATTCTCCCGGCGGTGTTTGCCAAGTTGCCATTCGGCGTGCCGCTGTTTGTGGTGTTCATGGTGCTGGTGCTGTTTGCGACGCTGACTTCGGCGTTTTCGATGCTGGAGAATGTGGTCGCGGTGCTGGCGTACAAGCGGCCTGAGCGGCGCGCGCCGGTGTCGTGGCTGCTCGGTGTGGCGATTTTTTTGGTCGGCATTCCGTCGGCGCTGTCGTTCGGCGTGCTGGGCGATGTCAAGTTCATCGGCGAGCGCAGTATTTTTGATTCGCTGGATTTGCTCGTCACCAACTGGAGTATGCCGCTCGGCGCGCTGCTGATTGCGCTGTTTACCGGCTGGGCGTGGCAGCGGCAGGCGGTGCGGCGCGAGGCGATGACCGGCAGCAATTTGCCGCTGTGGTTGTTTGACCTGTGGTTTGTGCTGGTGCGTTTTGTCGCGCCGCTGGCGATTGTCGTGGTGTTTTTGCACGGCATCGGCGTGTTTTGATGGTCCGCAGCGGTGTTGTGCCGCTGCGTTTTTTTTGTTTGTCTGGAGTGTTTTTATGACAAATCTGACAAAAGCGGATGTGGTCGCACCTGATGCCGTGCGCAGTGCGGACATCGTCCCCAAGTCAAATAAAAGGAAACCAAATATGAAAACCAAACTGTCCGCCCGTGCCACCCTTATTGGCAGTCTCTCCCTGCTCTTGACCGCCTGCGCCATCCCGCCTGAAACCGCGCCCATGGAAATCAGCATGGACACGATTCGCAGCGCAGACTACGGCACCTATCCCAACGATTATGAACAGCAAATCCGCCAATATCTGAATGACACCCTGCTTGACCCCGACAGTGCAAAAATCCGCATCACCCCGCCGCGCAAAGTGTTCAAGATATACGAAACCGACGACCAACCCAGCAAACCAAAATACTACCCCTGTTATCTGGTATGCGCAGAAGTGAACGCCAAAAACACCTTCGGCGGTTACGCCGGCTGGCAGACACAGCGCTACCGGTTTACAAACGGCAGCATGGAAGATGAACAAAACTTTTCTTATAGGAACAGCATCGATTCTGATGCGTGCTACAGCACAGACGAGATCTATATTGACACCCAAAATTTGGACAAGCTGAAAGTCAATATCATCCCGTAAGTCCGATTTGGCAGCAAAAACTCCAAAGGTAGCCTGAAAAGCCAAAAGGCCGCAGGAATCCCGAAACCCGCTTTCAGACGGCCTAAGCAGCTATTCAAAATCTTGGGGAATCGCATTTTCCCGTATGCTTATTAGAGAACTGAAAACAGAAAAAACAGTCGATCGCCTGGCTGTTGCAACAGGACTGGTGCAATGGCCGCATCGGCAGCATGGGGCTGTCATACGCGGCGCATACCCAGCTCGCCGCCTGCCTCAACCCGCCCGGGCTGACGACGATGGTGCTCGATTCCGGCGGCTTCGCCAATGCCTACCGCTGCGGCGCGCGCCAGGGCGGCGCCTTTGAGCTGAAACAGGCGACCTGGGCGTACAAACAGGCGGCGCTCAGCCCGCTCGCCAAGGCCAATCCGCAAATCGCGGCGGCGCTGGCGGCGGAAAACATCTTTGACTGGTTCGCCTGTATGCCGTGGCAACCGCAACATTCACCGCTGCGCCACCATCCTGAATACGAAGCATACCTGCTGCAACAATGGCGGAGCGGCACCTTCGGCGAATACTGGCAGCAACTGGGCATCTACGCCGAAGGCTGGTACGCACAACTGCCGGACATCCCGGTGATGTTCCTCTCCAGCTGGTACGACGCCTACGTGCCGTCCACCCTCGCCAATTTCCGCGCCTTCTGCGCGGCAGGAAGGCAGGCACCGCAGCGGCTCATCATGGGCCCCTGGCTGCACGGCGACCGCATCATCACCCATAGCGGCAACGCCGAATTTGGCGCACAGGCAGCGCTGGACGGCGCCATCGCCCCCGACTGGCTCACCTGCCGCCTCGACTGGTTCAGCCGCCACCTCTGCGCCGAAACACCCGAACAGGACGGCAGGCGCGAAGTCTCCGTCTTCATCATGGGCGGCGGCAGCGGCAAACGCGACGACGCCGGGCGATTACAACACGGCGGCCAGTGGCACCACGCACAGGACTGGCCACTACCCGGCAGCCGTCGCGAACAATGGTATCTGCAGGCAGACATGGGACTGCGCCCGCAAGCGGCGACAGCAGCGGCGCACATCCTCCAGTCCGACCCGCATCACCCGGTGCCGACCATCGGCGGCTCCATCACCTCCGGCCTGCCGGTCTTTGCCGGGGGCGCGTTCGACCAGCGCGAAGCGCCGGAATTCTTTGGCAGCGCGGGCAACAACCTGCCGCTTTCCGCCCGCGCCGACGTGCTGGTCTTCCAGAGCGAACCGCTGACAGAAGACCTCTGCGTCGCGGGCGACGTGCGCGTCCGCCTGTGGATAGACAGCGACGCGCCGGACACCGACTTCACCGCCAAACTGGTGGACGTTTACCCGCCCAACGAAGACTACCCGCAGGGCTACGCGATGAACATCACCGACGGCATCATCCGCTGCCGCTACCGCAACAGCTGGACACAGCCGGAACTGCTGCAACCTGGCGAAGTGGTAGAAGTCGTGATCGAGCCATTCGCCACCTGCAACCTGTTCAAAAAGTCCACCGCCTGCGGCTGGACATCGCTGGCAGCAACTTCCCGCATTTCGACTGCAACCCCAACAGCGGCGAGGCAGAAGGCGAAGCGCGCGGCAAACGCACCGCAACCAACCGCTCCTGCGCCACCCGCACCCGCGTATCCAACAGATCGGAAGAGC
>NZ_CALJAH010000319.1 GCF_938028185.1 uncultured Cardiobacterium sp.
TGCCGCTGATCGGTGAAAATACTGGCGAATCGGTCTGCGGGGCGGCAGGCGGCGCGTTGTTGGCGGTAGTGTCGCGTTGTCTTGCCATCAGTCACCGTCCATCAGCGCCGTCTGCTGCTGCATGAAGGCATCGCTGTCCAGCTCGCGCAGGTAGCTGTTGCACAGGTCCTGCATACTGCCGTACTCGCCGTCGGCGAAGATTTCGTCTTCGCGCAGGTATTCCTGATAACGTGCCCAGTCGGTATTGGTGGGGCTGTTGCTGTAGTTCTTTTCCATCTCCCGCGCGACCGCATCGATGTCATCCGGTACCGCTTCGCGGGTGTTGTAGCGGAGCAGCGGGATGCGCAGCTTGTAGAGGTTGTTGCCGTCGAGCAGGGCGAACGCCTGTCCCTTCGGCAGCTTGGCCAGATCGGAGGTGCGCAGCAGCTCCACCGACTGCGACACTTCACGCGATTGTGTCGAGGCATGGAAACGCACGCTGGAGGTGATGTCCGGGTTGTCGGAGGAGCCGGAGAAGGTGGCGATGTCGCTGACATTGACCTTGTTGGTCTTCTCCACCAGCAGGCGGGCGGTGCTTTCGTTCAACACGCGCAGCATGACCACGGTGTTGAAGTTGCCGAGCATCTGCTCCGCCTTCGATTTGCTGCCGACGCGCGCCTCAATGTCCGGCAGGGTCTGGGTGTAGGCAGTGACCTGTACCCCGGCACCGCCCGCCTTGTTCAGCATCGGCACGAACTCCGGCCCGGCCAGTTCGTTGAACTCGTCGGCGTGCAGGCAGATTTTTGGCTGGTAGCCGGTTTTGGGATAGGCGGGCAGGCCGTGGTCGGCACCGTGCTTGTAGAGGCGGCCGGCAACCGAGGTAAGGTCGGCGAACATCGAATTGCCGACGGTGGCGGCCACTTCAGCATCCGACAGCGCATCGAGGCCGATATAGACGATGCCGCGCGCCTGAATAATCTGCGACCAGGAAAAGACATCGCGGTTGAGGTCGGTAAAATCCGGGGCAATCAGGCGGGAGACCGCGCCGGTGGTCATTTTTTCGAGGAAGGGGTCAAGGCTGGCGACCAGTTTCGCCATGTAGCTGGCATCGGTCTGAAATGCCTTCATCATGGAAAGTGCCACATCGCGCTCGGTCGGTGTCAGCGGCAACTGCTCGCCCACTTCGCGGAAGAGCAGCCAAAACGCCTTGCCGCGCTGACCCCGGTCGTTCATCGCGCGCGGGATGACGAAGTTGAAGCCCGCATCGCGCCGCTTCTCGGCGGGCATCAACAGTGCCGCCTCGTACTCGGCAAGACGCGGGCGGTAGTCGTGGTTGTGCCGCTGGTAGAGCAGTTCCATCACGTCAATAAAGAGCGGCTCAACGTCGGCGCTGTACTGCTTCAGCATCGGGTAGCTGGGGGTACGGCCGAGCAGCACCAGTCCCTTGGCAATCTGGTTGACAAATGCCCAGACGAACTCGCGGAATGCCGCCGACT
>NZ_CALJAH010000320.1 GCF_938028185.1 uncultured Cardiobacterium sp.
GCCTGCGGATGCGCCCAGGCCGTATCAAACTGCACATAAGTTCCTTTGCGGTGATGACCAATAGTCAGCCGGAAATGCACGGCATTCCATTTGGTTCCCCAATGGTTGAGACACCATTCCTCCGGCGGATTTAGCGGGTTTTCAGGACAGGGCACGATATTGCTGAAATCCCGCAATAGCAGCAGGGTTTCGACATGTTCGTCGTAGCAATGCACGATATTTGAGACCCAGTTAGGCATAGATACCTCCAGTTTTTGAAATGAAAAAAGGGGGGTATCCACCCCACGGGGTAGATACCCCGTGGGTAGAGTGCAGCGCGTGTGGCACTGCGGATGGTTTAGAAAGCTGCCAGCAACGCCGGACGCAGGTGCAGCGGCACATGGTCGCGCAGCAGTTGCTTCAGGCGAGCGTAGCGTTTTTGTCGTTGCAGACGTAGGTGTGTCTCAACGGCATCCGTGGCGTATTCGACCAAGCCAGATGTTTCGTGATCCCAGCCGTAGAATCCGCCGCAATACTCATCGAGTGCGGGAATTTCGTAGGCGTAAACGTTGCCGTTCGCCCAGTATTCGAGCAGTTGCAGGGTGTGGCGCAGCCGCTCAAGCACGGACTGCTCCCGTTTGGCGCTGATGCGCTGCACGCGGTATTCCGCACGGATGGCGCTGCGGCTTTCGTAGATGTAGCCGAGCTGCCCGCTGTCCCAGCGGTCGCCGAAGGGCGTGTCGCTGAGGGCAAGACCGCTGTGGTCATAGAGGTACACCGGCAGCCAGATGACGTCGCGCCGGGTCAGCCCCTTGCGGTCAAGGTGCCAGTCAAACGCTTCTTCTATCGAATTTGCATCAAACGGCAGCCTGTCGCCGCCGAAGGTGTAGCGGCGGTGTGCAGTTAGCAGCGTGGCGCTACCCCAGGCGAGCGGGTTTTCCGCGTCGCGGTCAGCGAGGATGTTGACGTCAAAGCCTTTGATGTTCAAGGTTTCGAGGATGGTGTTCATGAGAATCTCCCAAAGAAAAAACGGGAGATTCCCCGGCGGGAAATCTCCCGCAAGGGTGGATGAAAGCGGCTTGCGCCGCCGGATGAGGGTTAACGGCAAGGCCGGTGGGCTTTACCGGTCCCAGAAATCGTCATCATCAAACCAGCGGTGCTGGTTATTGCGACGGTGGTCGCGGTACCAGGCGATGACGAGGATGGACAGCACCAGCGCCAGGGTGACCTGGTGGCTCAGAGTGTCGGTCAGCACTTCCGCCAGCAGTTCGATGCCGGTGGAGAGGCAAAAGACGTGGGCGGTACGCAGCTTGTTCATGCGGCCTCCCGCAGTTGTCCGCCCTTGATGAGGGTGGAGACGAGCTGCTCAAAGGCCTCCCGGTCGGCGAGGCTGATTTTCACCGCCTGCACACCGTGGCTTTCGGGCTCGCGTACCATCTCTTGCTCGCGCAGCGCCTGTAGCAGCGGCGTTTGCCAGCAGGGCAGCAGACCGATGTTGGCCATCTGTGCCAGTTCACGGAAAACGGCGTCTTCTGCCACCGGCTCAATCTGGCCGTCGGCGTGACGGTCGCCGATGAGGATGCGTTGTCCGGCGGTTTCGCGGATGAGCATGGCGTCAAAAATCATCGCATGGACGAAGTCGCTGCCGTAGCGGCATTGTGCAGGCAGACGGGTCTGCCGCTTGTCCAGTTCGCCACTGACGCGGCAGTTGCGACCGCCGAGGTCGAGGCTGGTGAGTTGTCGCGCGGTAATCGCACCGTAGAGCGCAAGGATGCGGCTGCTCCGCCCCCAGAGGGAGGCGAAGACCAGCTGTTCCTGGTCAATGATCCAGGCGTCGCACCAGACGCCGTTGAAATTTTCGACCGCGATGACGCGGCGGGTGGGGGTTGGGTTCATGGGTACTCCG
>NZ_CALJAH010000321.1 GCF_938028185.1 uncultured Cardiobacterium sp.
AACCGCCATCTGGCACATCCTCGAAGCCATGGTGCGCTGGCTGGCGCCCATCCTGAGCTTCACCGCCGAAGAAATCTGGCAACACATGCCGGGGACGCGCGAAGAATCCGTCTTCCTCGCCCGCTTCTACGACGGCCTCACCGGTTACGACAGCGCCTTTGACGCCGCCTACTGGGCGGATCTCATCCGCGTGCGCGAAGACGTGAACGTCGCGTTGGAAAACGCGCGCAAAGACGGCCTCATCGGCGGCTCGCTCGAAGCCGCGCTGCACATCACCGCCCCCGAAGCGAGCTACCACAACCTCGCCCGCCTTGGCGACGAACTGCGCTTCCTCTTCATCACCTCCGCCGTCACCCTTGAACCCGGCGATGCGCTCAGCGTCACCGTCCACAAAGCCGAAGGCGACAAATGCGAACGCTGCTGGCACATCCTGCCGACCGTCAATAGCGACCCCGCCTACCCCGGCCTCTGCCCGCGCTGTGTGGAAAACGTCGCGCACGGCGGCGAAACCCGGCGGTATGTCTAAATCCTTGCGAATCAACCTGAAAATGCCCTTTCCCGTACAGGAAAGGGCAATTTTTCAACCGGAATACCATGATTAAATACGCAGAATTTAAAAACTTCACCCGCCTACCGAACGCAAAATGGGAATTTGCAGCAGGCATTAATATTATCGTGGGTGAAAACGGGTTGGGTAAATCGCATGTACTCAAAGCACTCTATACCCTGTTAAAAGTACAGACCGATGCCAAAGAGCTATCCAAAACCGTATTGGAAAAAACCTATGCCGAAAAACTGATTGCGGTTTTTCGCCCGGAAAGTTTGGGACGACTGGTTAAACGCAAACAAGGACGGGAACGCTGTGAAATAGCGATAACAATGGGTGACAGTTCTTATAGCGCAGCTATCGGATTTGCCAGTAGTGCAAAAAGCCAAGTAGAAATTATTCGCCTCCCAAGAAAAAAACTGCCCCAATCTCCGGCCTTTCTTCCAACTCGTGAACTCATTACCCTGTGCCCGTGGTTTTTATCGCTATATGACAATTACCATCTGGAATTTGAAGAGACCTGGCGAGATACCGTCTCGCTCTTGGGAAATCCTTCTATTAAAGGCCCCCGTGAGAAAGATGCCGCCCAATTGCTAGCGCCTTTAGAAGAAGCAATGGAAGGCAAAGTTCTTGTTGATGCCAAAACAGGTAGATTTTATCTACAAATATCCGGTGAAGGAAAAATGGAAATACCGCTGGTAGCCGAAGGATTACGGAAACTGGCAATGTTGGCGCGGTTAATCAGTACCGGCACTTTATTGAAACAGGGTTATTTGTTCTGGGATGAACCCGAAGCCAATCTCAATCCCAAACTGATTAAAGTACTGGCAAACGTTATTGTCGCCATTGCCCATTCCGGCGTACAAATATTTCTCGCCACGCATTCACTGTTTCTGCTCCGCGAACTGGAAATCCTGCTGGCAGAAAACAAAGCTGTCCCGCCTCAACACCGCTGGTTTGCCCTGTTTGTAGATAAAGGAGAAACAAAACTGGAGCAAAGCAGCGACATTGCAGATATCCAGACCCTCATCATGCTGGATGAAGAACTGCTACAATCAGACCGTTTTATGATAGCAGCAGATTTATATCCCCCTGATACCGACAGTTCAAACCGTCAATAAAATGACCATAATTCAAGAAGGAAACCTGACGTTTACCTTTGGCCAAAAGGTCAAAGCTGAAAAATATGATAACTGGGTATTTTACAAAAACCAGTTCCAAAACCGTTGTTACCATGACAACAAGGCTGTCGATCTATTATGTTATTTGGAGCAGAACGCCTGGATGATAGAAATCAAGGACTACCGTCAACACTCAAGAAGTAAGCCAATAGACCTTGCCGATGAAATTGCGCTCAAAGTTCGCGATACGCTGGCAGGTTTGGTCGCTACACGAATCAATGCCACAAATTCTAATGAAAAAGACTTTTCCAAGGCTTTTTTGCAAAAGCGGTGTATTAGAATAATCCTGCATCTCGAACAGCCCACTAGCACAAGCAGATTAAGACCACACGCCATAAACATACGCGATGTACAGGATAAATTAAGACAAAAACTCAAAGCCATTGACCCCCACCCCAAAGTAACGTGCATTTCCAGCCTCTCGCAAAATAATCTGCCTTGGACGGTACAATAACTGCCCACATCCATAAACCCCTTTCCCCAACCCCGGAGCTCCCATGCCTACCCTCAACCTCTACCGCCTGAAAGTCTGGCTCGTCGGCGCGCGCGCCCAACCGATGAGCAAACTGCACCGCATCATCGAAATCAGCGGCAACGCCACCTTCGCCAACCTGCACGAACTCATCTTCGACGCCTTTGACCGCGAAGACGACCACCTTTACCGCTTCTACCTCACCCGCAAAGAAGAACCGAAAAGCGGCGACTACCTCTTTCAGGATTGCAAAGAAACCGTTTCGCGGGAAATCATGGATCTGGACGACCTCTTTGCCGACGAAGAAGAGACTGATGGCGAGCACACCGAACACCTTGCCGCCGAATACACCCTGGACGATGCCCGCCTGGCCGAAAAAGACAACATCTACTACTGGTTCGACTTTGGCGACGACTGGATACACCGCATCAAAATCGAAAAAATCCGTCAGGTCAAAGAAGAAGACGAAGGCGTCTGGTTCGGCGACATCAGCAAAAAAGTCGGCGAATCCCCGGCACAATACGGCGAAGACAGCGTTTGGGACGAAGACGGCGGCGGCACCCGTTCGCTGCGCCTCTTTACCTTGCTGGGGGAACTCGCCGACCCCAACGCCACGCCGGTCACATGGGACGAACTGGAGGCGGCAGATTTGGCCGAACCACTGCTTGCGCAAAAACTCATCGAACCGCGTAATGCCATCGACCCGAACGTCCGCCTCACCGCCGAAGGCAGGGCCGCTGCCGAAATCCTGCTACAAATGCGCAATCTCTCTACAGAAAACGGCCAGGAGTGAACACATCTCCCCCGGGACGGAGCAATTCGTAGATTGGGTTAGCAAGGCACGAGCGACTGGAACAGCTCGCACAACGAGAGACTCAACAAGCTGAATGAACCGCCCCACATATCGGAGGACGGATTGATTGGATCAGGCAGCTTTGCCTAACCCGCCCTCTTGGCGATAGTAGGCCGTTTCAAATTCTGCTGGCGGGGTTATAACTGATGGAGCTTGGCAAACGGCGCTGGTTGAACCCGTCCGCCCATTCCAGTGTCGAGAGTTCAACGTCGCCTGCACCACG
>NZ_CALJAH010000322.1 GCF_938028185.1 uncultured Cardiobacterium sp.
AGTCGCTACCCTGTATGTATAAACCATCCACCGAAAGCCTCATACGGTGTTGCGCCGCTTCGCCGGGCATCCTAAAAAATAGCAAAGCCATTTTTTAGGGAAACCCGCGTCGTACTGGTTGTACTGTCTTCAGCGACGCGCCTTGTCTGCAACTTGCGGTGGATGGCTATAGTACCGGGGTTTGACGGTGGGTGGCGCTGGTATCTTTACCGATGCAGGCAAGTGGCTCGCGGCGGCATGGGCGTTGTCGCTGGCGAGGGTGAGGGCAAGTGCCAATGGTTTGGGGATCATGGCTGTCTCCGGCGCTGTTGTAAGAAAGGCGGTCGGCTTTTCGGCTTGACCGCCTTGGGGTTATTCGCTCCCGTCTGTTTTCAGGAGCTCATCGCTGCGTATTGTGCCTTTTTCGCTTTCGATGGTGGTGAGGTATTGCGGCTGTTCCCAGGCGCCACCGGCGAAGCCTTTGCACAGGCTACTGGGTTCCAAATAGCTTTTGACGAAGTCTTTGCCGTCCCATTGGTAGGTAATGATGCTCCAGCAGTCGCCAATTCCACGGGTTTTTTGGCTGCCATGCAGGACGCCGGTTTTTTCGTCGTAGCTGTTCAGGCGGTTGTCGTAGGTTTTTTCGATGGTTTTCAGGTCGCGGCTGACGAGGGTGTAGAGGAGGCCTACGTTGTAGGCGCTAAACCAGCACGGGCTTTCGCTCAGGTAGTGTTTGTCGTCCAGCGGGTAGAGGGTGATGACGGCGTTTTCGCTGTCAATGCCGCGCTCTGCATCATGCGGGCAACGGTCGAAGTGGTCGTCTTTTTCGCTGAGGTTGAGGTATTCGTCTTCGCTGATGTAGTGCGCGGCGAGCAGTTTTTTCATGGTTGCAAAGTCGGCATCGCTTTTTTTCAGTTCGCGCGGGGCGTCTTGCGGCGGGGTGACGGCTTTGATGACGGGCAGCGCGTCAGGGGAGAGGACGGCGTTTTCGTTGTTGCCGCGTTTGATGAGGGCGGAGGCGGTATCCACGCGCTCCTGGAAGTCGTCCATTTTCAGCAGGACGGCGTTGGCGCCAACGGTGGAGAGCCGCCACTCTGGTTTTTTCGCGTTTTCGCGGAAGGTGATGCTGCTGTCTTTTTTCTGTACGGCGGCGAGCAGCGCCTCGGTTTGTGCCTGGTCGAGGCTGGCGCTGCCGTCGTCTTTCAGGGTAATGTTGGCGACGCTTTTGCCGTCTATTTGCATTTCTACTTGTGCCGGGGCGCTTTCAGAGTTGGCGTCAAGAAGGCTTATGGCGCCTTGCACGCTTTCTTTTTCGCCGGCTTTGCGGGTGAACTGGACGGAGACGGGCGGGTCGTCGCCTTCGTCGCTTTGGTAGCCAGCGGCGCGGCAGGTGCCGCTGTTGTCACAGACGATTTGCCAGTCGCCCTGTTCAAAGTCAATGCCGTCCAGCGCAAATGCGGCGATGGGCGCGGCGAGGAGGAGAGCGAGGGTTTTTTGTTTCATGGTTTTTCCTTTTTTAGGGTGAATAGATGTCGTGGGAAGATTGTTGGGGTGGGTATCCGGCGGGCGGTTTGCAGGCTAACCCCACCCCGGGCTTTCATTTTGATGCCGACAGCGGCGTCGCGTAGTAGTTTGCAGATTTTGTATTCGAATCACCCTTCCCTGTAGGGCGAAGCCCGCAGCGGGGAGGGACGGGGCTCCCTTGAGAAAGGCGAACGCCTTTCTCAAAAAACCACCGCAAGCGGTGGTTTCTTTTGTGTGAAAGGCGCGGTGGTTATGAACCCTGGATAAATTTGACGAAGGTTTGCAGCAGTCCGGCGTTGATGAGGTCAACGAGGAAGGCACCAACCATCGGTACGATGAGGAAGGCCTTGTGCGACGGACCGAAGCGTTCGGTGACAGATTGCATATTGGCAACCGCCGTCGGCGTCGCGCCGAGACCGAAGCCGCAGTGGCCGGCGGCGAGAACGGCAGCGTCATAGTCGCGCCCCATGACGACGTAGGTAATGAAGGTCGCGTAAAGCGCCATGACAATGACCTGGACGAAGAGGATGACCGTCACCGGCAGCGCCAGCGCGGTCAGCTCCCACAGTTTCAGGTCAAGCAGTGCCATCGCGAGGAAAAGCGAGAGCGAGGCATTGCCAAAGACGTCAATCGCGCGGTCGAACATGTTGAATTTGAAGACATTGGTCAGCACGTTGCGCAGGATGACGCCAAAGGCCAGCGCCCAGACGAATTTCGGCAGGTCAAGGATGGCCAGTACCGGTTTGAAATAGACTTTGTCGATGCCATCCATGATTTCGGCGAACGCCAAGCAGGCGGCGAACATGGCAAGGGTGTCGATGGCGGAATTGGCGGTAATCAGGCGTTTGCGCTCCGGTTTTTCAAACATGTCATTGGTATCGTCGCTGTTGTCGCTGCTGCCGTCATCGAGTTTTTCCAGCGGTTGGCGCTTCATTTTGTTGATGAGGCGGCGGGCAACCGGGCCGCCGATAAGGCCACCGGCAACGAGGCCGAAGGTGGCGCAGGCAATGCCGAGACCGGTCGCGTTGGCAAGGCCGATTTTCTCCAAATCCGGCCCCCAACCGGCGGCGGTACCGTGACCGCCGGTCATGGTGATGGAGCCGGCGACGAGTCCGAGCAGCGGGTTCTGGTCAAGCGCAACGGCAAGGCCAACACCAACGGCATTCTGGATGATGATGAAGATGCCGACGACCACGGCGAAGATAATCAGCGGCAGTCCGCCCGCTTTTAGGCGAGAGAAGTCGGCGCTGAGGCCGATGGAGGAGAAGAAAACCAGCATGAAGGCGTCGCGCAAGGATTTGTCGAAGGCGAAGCTGACGTGGTTGAAGACGTAGAGTGCGTAGATAATGACTGCGGCGACGAGGCCGCCTGCGACCGGCTCGGGGATGTTGAAATCCTGCAAGAAGCGGTATTTGCGTACCAGATAGCGGCCAAAGAGCAGGACGATGCTGGCGATAATCAGCGTGTAGTAGCTGTTGATCGTCCAAGTCGTGATTTCCGTTGTTCCCATGTGTTACCTCTCTGTCAGATGGTGTTAAAGCCGGTTTGCGGCAGGGCATGGTGTGTTTCCTGCCGCAAGGCGGCGGTTCGCGGTGCTTTCGCCCCGGACAGGCAATACTAGCATAGGGTTAATTTCTGTCAAACTTTCCTTCATGCTTTTCCAATGAAAAACGCCCGCATGGTGCGGGCGTTGTGGCGGATGGATGGTTTAGCGCTCGTGCAGCGCCTGTTTCATCCGGGTGATGGGCTTGATCAGGTACTGGAAGACGGATTTTTTGCCAGTCTGAATATCAACGGTAGCGACCATGCCGGGCAGAATGCGCAGTTCCTTGCCGTTTTTGTCGGTCAGTTTGCTGCCTTGGGTTTCGACCAGCACGCGGTAGTAGGACTGGTTGGCATCGAGGTTCAGTTCGCTACGGCGGCGTTCGTCGCTGAGTGTGTCCGGACTAATGAGAGTCACCGTGCCGTCAAGACCGCCATAGATGGCATAGTCGTAGGCAGAAAGTTTGACCGTGGCGTGCAGTCCGGGGTGAACGAAGGCGACGTCTTGCGGGCGGATGTAGGCTTGTACCAGCAAGGTATCGTCAATGGGGACAATTTCCATGATGTCCTGTCCGGCGTTGATAACGCCGCCGACGGTGGTGATTTTGATGTTGTTGACGATGCCGCGCATTGGCGAGCGGATGTTGGAGCGTTCCACCGGGTCGGCGTGCATGGCGAGGTTTTCCCGCGCCTGTGCCAGTTCGGCCTCGGTGCGTACCAGTTCGTTGTTCGCCTCGGTTTTGTACTGGTTGCGGCGCTCGCTGATTTGTAGCGCCAAATCGGCGGATTCGCGCTGCATTCGCAGCAGTTCGATTTCAGACGACACGCCGCGCTTGACCATCGCCGCGGTGCGACGGATTTGTTCGTCAAGGATGCGTTTGCTTTGTTGCAACCCGGTGACGGCTTCGTCCAGTGCGCGGCGGCGTGCCTTGTAGGCACTGGTTTCGCGGTCGCGCAGCTCTTTGGAGACGCTGGCGGGGAATTTGAGCGGTTCGTCGTAGGCTTCGCTGCGGTAGCGCGCCAGCATCGCTTCGAGGTTCACCACTTTTGCCTCGCTTTCGCGCAAGACGGCTGAGCTGCGGGTGTCGTCAATGGTGACGAGGATGTCGCCCGCCTCTACCAGGTCGCCTTCTTTGACGTGCAATTTGGCGAGGATGCCGGGGTCAAGGCTCTGGATGACTTGCAGACGGCTGCTGGGGATGATGGAGCCCTGGCCGCGCGTGACTTCTTCGAGGTCGCTGTTATACGCCCAGATGACGAAGGCGGTGAGGAAGGCGGTGAGGAAGAAGATGCTCCACCACAGGCCGCGGTGTTTTTCTTCTTGCAGGGCGGCGTTGAGGTCGCTGACGAGTTTCAGGTCTTTTTGCGACAGTTTTTGTTTTTTGTGAAATGCCATGCTGCAGGTCCTTTAGATGGTTTCCTGTTTGCCGTGTCCGGTAGCGGGTGGCTGGTTGCCTGCCACGGCGACGGGCGGGGTGGTCGGGCGTCCGCTCAGGCGGTCGAGTACCGCCTGTTTGGGGCCGTCCATGACGATTTGTCCCTGCTCCATCACGATGATGCGGTCAACCAGCATCAGGATTTGCGGGCGGTGGGTGACGACGATCATGGTGCGGTCGCGTACCCAGTCGGCGAGTGCGCGCAGCACTTGTTGTTCGGTGTTTTGGTCAAGGCCGCTGGTTGGTTCATCCAGCAGTACCACGCGCGGGTTGCGCAGGGTGAGGCGCGCCAGGCTGACGATTTGTTGTTGGCCGCCGGAGAGGCCAGCGCCGTTTTCGCCCAGTTGCATATCCAATCCGTGCGGGTGTCCCTGTATCAGGCGTTCGAGGCCAAAGCGCTTGAGCGCGTTCAAAAGGATTTCGTCGCTGTAGAAGCCGTCGGAGCGGGCAAGGTCAAGGTTTTCGCGCAGGGTGCCGAGGAAGAGGCGTGGCGACTGGGCAAGCAGCGCCACTTCGCTGCGCAGGAAGTACGGGTCAATTTGCCTTTCGTCCACGTCGTCCATGCTGACCATGCCCTGCTGCGGTTCGTACAGTCCGGCGGCGAGTTTGAGCAGGGTGGATTTGCCGCTGCCGATACGGCCAAGGATGGCGATTTTTTCGCCTGCCCTGACGTTGAGCGTGAGGTTGTCCAGTACCCGCTTGCCTTTGCCTTCTTTGCCGTAGGTGAAGGAGACGTTTTCAAAGCCGATTTTGCCCTGCGGGTGGTCAAGGGTGATGTATTGGCGGTCGGTGTGGCGTTCGACCGGGCGGCGGGTGATGTTGTTCACCCCTTGCAGGGCGAGGCGCGCTTGCTGGAAGCGTACCGCGAGGCCGGCGATTTGTGCGACCGGACCGAGGGCGCGGCCGGAGAGGATGACGCAGGCGATGAGTGCGCCCATGGTGATGCGCTCATGCACGTTTTCGGCGTGGATGAGGTAGGTGCCATAGACGACGAGGATGACGGTATTGAGCTGCTGGATGGCGGCGGAGAAGCTGGTGACGAAGTTGCTGATGTCGCGTGTTTTGATGCTGGAAGCGGCGGTTTTGGCGGTGTAGGCATCCCAGCGGCGCTGCGCCCAGCTGAAAGCGTTGTTTACTTTCAGGGTTTCCACGCCTTCGATGGCTTCGACGGCCAGCCCTTGTCGCTGTGATGATTCGCGCATGGATTCGTTGATGGAGCGCGCCAGCGGGAACTGGGCGAGAATGCCGGCGATGATGACCACCGGGATGATGGTCAGCGGCACCACCGCGAGTTGTCCGGCGACCATGTGCATCACGGTGATGAACAGCAGGAAGAACGGCATATCGACGAAGGCGAGCAGGCTGGCGCTGGTCATGAAGTCGCGCACGGATTCAAAGTCGCGCAGGTTGTTGGCGTAGGAGCCGGAGGAGGCGGGTTTGTCCGACATACGCAGTTGCATCACCCGGCGGAACAGTGCGGCGGAGATGATGAGGTCGGCTTTTTTGCCCGCGATGTCGGTCAGGTGGCCACGGATGAGTTTGGCGAGAAATTCAAAGAAGATGGCGAGCGAGACGCCGATGCTCAGCACCCACAGAGTTTCCATGGATTTGTTCGGAATGACGCGGTCATAGACGTTCATCACATAGAGCGAGCTCACCAGTGCAAGGAAGTTGATGAGGAAGGTGGCGATGATGACCTGGTAGTAGTAGCGGCGGAAGCGCCAAATGACCCGCCAGAACCAGCCTTTGGGCAGTTCGTATTCGGGCAGTTCGGAACGGACGTCTTTTGCCGCTTTCGGTTTGATGAACCAGGCGTAGCCGAGGTATTGCGCTTCCAGCTCTGCCGTGGCCAGGCGCTGTTCGCCAATGCCGGCAAATTCGATGACGGCTTCTTCGCCGTCAAGTTTTTTCAGCACCGCCGCTTCGCCGTCGTGCAGCAGTATCACGGCGGGTAATGCCAGTTGCGGGATTTTGCGCAGGGTGCGTTTTTGCAGGTTGTTTTCAAAACCCTGGTGTTTGAGCTCTTCGCCGAGGGCTTTTTGGTTAAAGTCGCCGGCGTCGTCGCGCGGCACGGAGGCGGCCAGTGTGACGCTGGAAACGGGACTGCCGAGCAGGCGGGTTAGCAGACTGATGTGTTCAAGCAAGCTGTTCATGGAATGCCCTTTCCTTCGTTGATGCGGTTATTTTTTGCGGGTTTTGCCCGCTGCGGTCTTGCGTGCGGCGCTGTTTTTGCCCGTGGTCTTGGTTTTGGCGACGCTGCGGCTTTCACTCTTGATGTTTTCCAGCGGATGTCCTTCGCTTTCCAGCACCAGTTCGCCGCTGTCGCTGACGCGGACGAAGACTTTTTCCGGGCCGGTGTAGGCTTCGCCGTAGTCTTCCTCGCTCATTTCCGGGGCGTCGTTGCCATCCACCGAGGTGAGGGTGAGCGGCGGCGGTTCGCCCTTGCCCTGTTTTTTGCTTTTTTGTTCTTTGGCATCGGGCGAGGCGTCGCCTTTTTTCCGTCCGCCGGATTTGGCGTTCGGGTCGCTGACGTCGGGGATTTTTGCCCATTGGGTCAGGCCGCCGGTGGCGGAGAGGTAATCAAGTTTTGCCTGCATCAGGTCGTATTGTGCCTGTACGCGCAGTTGTTTGACGCTCGCCAGCTCGCTGTAGGCGTTGACCACGTCGAGCAGGGTGCGGGTGGCGATTTTGAACTGGTCTTCGTAGTCCACGACTACTTGTTCCAGCGCTTTTGCCTGCGCTTCGCTGATTTCAATGCGCGACTGGTCTTCGCGCATTTGCAGGGCGGCGACTTCGGCACGCTGGACGAGGCTGTCGTAAATCTGATCCAGTTTGGCCTGCGCTGCGGCGGCCTGGTGTTTTTGCAGTTCGATGCCGGGCGCGGTCGCTTTGTTAAAGACGTCGGCGCTCATGGTGAGGTACACGGCGGAATCGTCGGTGTTCGCCTGCGCTTTGAGTCCGACGACCGGGTAACGCGAGCGCTCTGCCACTTTCAGCGCCGCCTGGATGCTTTCCAGTTCACGCGCCTGGGCGCGGTAGCTGGGGTGCGCCCGCGCGTCTTCTTCGCTGACGCTGTATTTGTTGAGCAGGTCGGTGATTGGCATATTGGCGAACGGGTCTTTCAGCTCGGATTCGGTCACGGGCGGATCGACGTAACGCGCGAGGCGGCGCAGGGCGAGGCCAAGGGCACGTTCGTAACTGATGATGGATTCTTGCACCTGGATACGGCGCGCGTCGGCCTGGGTAAATTCGGAGCGGCGGCCGGGGTCGTATTCAAGGATGATGCGCAATTGTTTGACGATGTGTTCGTGACGGGCGAGGTTTTCTTTCGCCACTTTCAGCGATTCGCGTGATTTCAGCGCTTCGAGATAGTCGGAGGCGATTTTGAACGCCAGTTCGTCGGCGGTTTCGCTGGTTTTGTTTTTGTAGTACTGGGTTTTGATGCGGTCGCGTTCGATGCTCGCGCCGGTGGCGCCGAAGTCGTAGAGCTTCCAGTCGGCTTCGAGGCCGGGGGTGAATTTGTATTTGCCGTCGCTGTTCAAGACGGGCTGGTTAACGCCCGCCTTCAGCGTCGGCCAACGACTGGCCTCCGTTTGTTCCAGGGTACTTTGTGCGACGCGCTGGTTCGCTTGCGCTTCGACGATTTGCGGGTCGTGCTCAACTGCGGCACGCAGTATTTGCGGCAGGTCCCTGCCGCTTGCCTGGATTAAAGAAGCTACCGCCACGAAAATCGTGACGGTAGCGGTACGGAGTAGCCGTTTCATGAGGTTCCTGTCAAGTCATCAAAGTAAAGTCCGTTTCATGTCGCCGAGGATTTGCGCCAGCAATGTGGTCATTCTGGCACCCAAGGCTCCATCTATTACACGATGATCATATGACAGGGACATGGGCAACATCAAGCGCGGGGCGAAATCTTTGCCGTTCCACACGGGTTGCATCGCCGAGCGCGAGACGCCAAGTATAGCAACTTCAGGGGCATTGACGATCGGAGTGAAGAATGTTCCACCAATGCCGCCGAGGCTGGAGATGGTCATTGACGCACCTGACATATCTTTCGGAGACAGTTTACCTTCGCGCGCTTTTTTGCTAATAGCGGCGAGGTCGGCGGAGAGGTCGTAGATGCCTTTTTGGTCCACGTCGCGGATGACCGGCACGACGAGGCCGTTCGGGGTATCAACGGCGATGCCGATGTTGTAGTACTTCTTCAGAATCAGCGCCTTGCCGTCCGGAGAGAGCGAGGAATTGAAGCGCGGCAACTCTTTCAGCGCGCTGGTCAGCGCTTTCATCAGGAATGCCAGCATGGTGACGCGCACGCCGCGTTTTTCCGCCTCTGCCTTGAGCGAGACGCGGAAGGCTTCGAGGTCGGTGATGTCGGCGTAGTCGTGCTGGGTGACGTGCGGGATGTTGAGCCAGCAACGGGTCATCGCCGCACCGGTCAAGACGTTGATGCGCGACAGCGGTTGTTCTTCGATTTCGCCAAACTGGCTGAAGTCCACCGCCGGAATCGGCGGGATGCCGCCCATACCTTGCGGGGCGGCGCCGCTGCTAATGCCACCCTTGCCGCCTGCAGCTGCGGCAACGCCGCCGCTGCTGAGCAGGGTTTTGACGAAGGCGCGCAGGTCGCTTTCGAGGACGCGGCCAAGACGGCCACTGCCCGGTACTTTGCCGAGGTCAATGCCCATTTCGCGCGCGATGCGACGGATGGACGGGCTGGCGTGGGCGGTGGCGAAGCCCGCTTCGTCAATTTGCGGGTTGGTGACGGGTGCCGGTGCGGCGGCAACTGGTGCGGGTGCAGCAGCAGGTGCTGGCGCGGGCGCCGGGGCGGCTTTTGGCGCTTCGGCAACCGGGGCGGGGGCGGCAACAGCAGCGGGCGCTGCGCCAGCGGCACCGCTCAGGGTGGCGATGAGGTCGCCCTGTTTGACTTTGTCGCCGACCTTGATGGCGACGCTGGCGACCGTCCCGGCGATTTCTGCCGGGACTTCCATGGAGGCTTTGTCGGATTCCAGCACGATCACGGACTGGCCGTTTTCGACGCTGTCGCCCGGTTTGATCAGGACTTCGATGACATCAACTGCATCAAAATCACCAATGTCGGGTACGCGGATTTCATTGCTCATTATTCAGTATCCTGTTTTTGAATGTGTTAGACGTGTGGCTTAGCGGTACAGCGGGTACTTGCCTTCGGTATCAATGCCGTATTTTTCAATCGCTTTTTGTACGTCAGCGGCTTGAACTTTGCCCTGGTCGGCGAGTGATTTCAGGGCGGCGACGACGACGTGATAGCGGTTCACTTCAAAGTGGCGGCGCAGCGCTTCGCGCGTGTCGGAGCGGCCAAAGCCGTCGGTGCCGAGGACGAGCATATCGCGCTCTTTCGGCAGGTAGGCGCGGATTTGGTCGGGGTAGGCGCGGATGTAGTCGGTGGAGACGACAATCGGGCCTTCCTTGCCTGCAAGCACTTCGTTCAGGTAGGCGGTGCGCGGCTTGCCGGTGGGGTGCAGGCGGTTGTAACGCTCGACGTCTGCCGCTTCGCGGGCGAGCAGGGTGAAGGAGGTCGCGCTCCAAACGTCGGAACCGATGCCCCATTCGTCGGCGAGCAGTTTTGCGCCGGCGATGACTTCCTGCAGGATGGAACCGGAGCCCATCAGCTGGACATGGCCTTTGCTGCCCTTGTGTTCGCCGATTTGGTGCAGCCCTTTGAGGATGCCGTGTTCGCTGCCTTCCGGCATTTCCGGGTGGGCGTAGTTTTCGTTGAGCAGCGTCATGTAGTAGTACACGTCTTCGTGTTCGGTGTACATCCGGCGGATGCCTTCGCGCACGATGACCGCGACTTCGTAGGCAAAGGTCGGGTCGTAGGGAATGCAGTTCGGAATCAGCGCCGCCTGCATATGGCTGTGGCCGTCTTCGTGTTGCAGGCCTTCGCCGTTCAGCGTGGTGCGGCCTGCGGTACCGCCGAGGAGGAAGCCGCGTGCGCGCTGGTCGCCCGCTGCCCAGGCGAAATCGCCGAAGCGCTGGAAGCCGAACATGGAGTAGTAGATGAGGAAAGGAATCATCGCCACGCCATTGACGCTGTAGGAGGTGGCGGCGGCAATCCAGTCGCACATGGCGCCCGCTTCGTTGATGCCTTCCTGTAGGATTTGCCCGTCGGCGGCTTCCTTGTAGAACATCAACTGGTCGGCGTCAGACGGGGTGTACTGCTGGCCGAGCGGGTTCCAGATGCCGTACTGGCGGAACATCCCTTCCATGCCGAAGGTGCGGAATTCGTCCGGCACAATCGGCACGATGTGCTTGCCGAGCGCCTTGTCTTTCATCAGCGCGCCGAGGACGCGGACAAACGCCATCGTCGTCGAAATCTCGCGGCCTTCCTTGGTGGCGGCGGTGATGGAGGCGAAGGATTCCAGCGACGGCGCGGGCAGGGAAGCGGCGCGGTCGTGGCGCTCCGGCAGGAAACCTTGCAACTTCTCGCGGCGCTCCAGCAGATAATTCTGCTCCGGCGAACCTTCCGGGAATTTCAGATATTCAACTTTCTCGACCTGCTCATGGGTGAGCGGCAGATTGAAGCGGTCGCGGAAGGCAAGCAGCTGTTGCAAATCCATTTTCTTGGACTGGTGCGCGACGTTTTGCGACTCTGCCGAGCCGCCCATCGCCCAACCCTTGACGGTGTGCATCAGAATCAGCGTCGGTACGCTGCTTTCCTGCGCCGCCTTGTAAGCGGCGAAGACCTTGAGCGGGTCGTGGCCGCCGCGTTGCAAATTCCAAATTTCCTCGTCGGTCATGTCGGCAACCAGCGCCTTCAGCTCCAGCGAATTGAAGAAATGATCGCGGATATAGGCGCCGTTCTTGGATTTGTACGTCTGATAGTCGCCGTCGTTGACTTCCATCATCCGCTTGCGCAGCACGCCATCGACATCGCGGGCAAAGAGCTTGTCCCACTTGCTGTCCCACATGACTTTAATAACATTCCAGCCGGCGCCACGGAACTCGCCTTCCAGCTCCTGCACAATCTTGCCGCTGCCGCGAACCGGGCCGTCAAGGCGTTGCAGGTTGCAGTTGACGACGAACACCAGATTGTTCAGATGCTCGCGTGCGGCGAGACCGATTTGCCCACGGGATTCCGGCTCGTCCATTTCGCCGTCGCCGAGGAACGCCCAGACCTTGCGCCCGGTGTTCTTGATCAGGCCACGGCTTTCCAGATAACGCATGAAGCGCGCCTGATAAAGCGCCATCATCGGGCCGAGACCCATCGAAACCGTCGGGAACTGCCAGAAATGCGGCATCAGCCACGGGTGCGGGTAGGAAGACAAGCCGTTGCCGCCCACTTCCTGACGGTAATTATCGAGCTGCTCCTCGGTGAGGCGGCCTTCAAGGAAGGCGCGGGCGTACATCCCCGGCGCGCAGTGACCCTGGAAGAAGACCAAATCGCCGCCCTGCTCGCCGTCCTGACCGTGCCAGAAGTGGTTCTGCCCGACCTCGTACATCACCGCAGAGGATGCAAAACTGGCGATGTGGCCGCCGACGTTGGTGTGCTTGCCAGCGCGGATGACCATCGCCAGTGCGTTCCAGCGCACATAAGCCTCGATGCGCTTCTCCAGCTCCAGATTGCCGGGATAGGACGGCTGGCGCTCCACCGGGATGGTGTTGTAATACGGCGTTGTGAAGCCGCTCTCAAAGCCGAGACCGTCACGCGCGGCCTGCTCCAGCAGCGTTTCGAGGATGAAATGCGCACGCTCCTCACCCTCCTCACGCAGCACACTGGCCAGCGACGCCAGCCATTCCCGGGTTTCTTGCGGGTCGATATCTTTATTCATCTTTTAGTGCCTCCAAAAAATAAGAATTTAACCATGCGCAACACGGCGCAGAAGCGGCACAAATTGTAGCACGCCCGCACCCGCGTCGCACGGGCGGCAAGGGGGCGCGTAAAAAAAGAATCCATAAAACAAATTACTACCTCATAAGCCCACGCAACATTAAGCGCAGACGATAGACGGTGCAGACAAATAAAAACCGCACGACGGGAAACAGCGCCGCACGGTTGCAATCGAAATGCAGGAAGTTGCTGCCCGCGCTGCCAAAGAATCCCGGCGCTTCGCGCTGGTCAAACGCGCCCCCGACAAAGACCGGCAGGCCGGAGATGATGGAGCCGCCGATGGTCGGCGCCGGGCGATGCGCAGTAGTATCCGCCGGAATGCTGGTGCGAGGGTTCGCCCTGTAGTGAGAAAACCGAACAGCGAGCAGTTTGGAAAATATCGCTGAGGCTGACCGCACTTTGATTAAAGATAAAGCAAAAAATTATCTGAAAGAGCGTTTCAGGCGACATTTCAATTTTCACTACAATGAGAATTTATCTGTAAAAACCAAGAAACTTGCATTACAATAAAAACAATCAGCATCAAAATAGAAAATTTTCATTATGTTGCAAACCGTATTCGACCGTCCGCTCTACCTTAATCGTTTGAAAAATACCAAAACAGCGAATTTATCAAGGTCATTATCGGTGTGCGCCGTTCGGGCAAGACCTTTGTGCTGAAAATGTTTCGCCGTCATCTGCAACAAAGCGACGTGGCGGAAGCGCAGATTGTGTTTCTGAACTTTGAATCCATGCAGTATCAGCCGTTGCGCACTGTCGAAACGCTGCACCGCCATGTGATGGAGCGCGCCGTGGCCGGGCAGAAAACGTATCTGTTTTTTGATGAAATCCAGCGGGTGGTGGACTGGGAAGATGCAGTAAACAGCCTGCGGGTGGATTTGGATGCCGATATTTACCTGTCCGGCCCAAATTCCCCGCTGCTGTCGGGCGAGCTGGCGACGCTGCTGGTGGGACGAATGGTAGAAATTCCCGTTTTTCCAT
>NZ_CALJAH010000323.1 GCF_938028185.1 uncultured Cardiobacterium sp.
TGTAGCGCAAAACGCGGGCGGGTCAAGCGGCGGCGCGGTGCCCGTTTACATACACTGTTCTCGGAATCGTTTTTAGAGGACAACTTATTGATAATAAACAGATTGACAAAATCCATTTTTTGAAATCCGCGATTTTTTAATCCTGCCGGGTGGCATGCAAGACCCCGTGTGTTCAACTACGGAGTTCAACCATGCAACAACCCGATACACGCCAGCTACAGCTGGTTCATCTCTCCGCCGAGCCGGTGCTGATGCGGATTTACCTGCATCCCGGCATGCGCGATTATTTCATGCAGGCCGGCAAGCCGAAGAAAACCTCTGCGCTCATTCGCAAAATCCTCGGCGATTATTTTTTCAGCCACGCCTCCCCCGAGGAAATCCGCTCCTTTATCGGGCCTTACGAGCAGGACAGCCGCGACCTGTTCGCCCCGTCTGCCGTCTCCACGGAAGGAGGCCGCCCATGAATACGCCCTACGCAGTAACGTTGTCTCTGGTTTCGAGCAAGGGCGGGGTCGGAAAATCGACGTGGGCCATCAACGGAGCCTGCGCTTTCGCCGACATGGGACTGCGTGTCCTGTGCGTTGACCTTGACCCGCAACAATCCCTCAGCAAGTTTTTCTGCAAGCCGCAGGATATTGGCAGCGGCAGCGGCCTTTATGAATTTCTCACCCTGGGCGATTTGTCCGCCATCCGGCCGACACATTTCAGTGGCGTTTCCGTCATCGTCAACAACGACGAGAGTGAGCGTCTCAATCTTTGGCTGGCCGAGCAGTTCTCCGCCGCGTTCACCCTGAAAAACATGCTGGCGCGGGTACGCGATCGCTACGACATCATCATCATCGACACCCAGGGCAAGGACGGCCGTGGCCAGCTGCAGGAACTGGCGCTGGTGGCATCCGATATTGTCATCGTGCCGACCACGCCGGACCTCATCAGTGCGCAGGAGCTGCCGCGTGTCATCCAGATTTATTCCAATGTGGTCAAGGGGCTGGAAGCGATGGGGGTCGGCAATGAACAGCCGCCGCAATTGCGCATCCTCATCAACCGTGAGGATCACACCACCGAGACGCGCAATGCGATTGCCTCCATCCGCAAGAATTTTGGTGCCATTGCACGCCATATTGCGGTGCTGCGCGCCTCTATCCCGCAGCGCGTGGTCTGGAAAGAGTGCATCAGCGAGCGCCGTCCGGCACACCGCATCGAATACGGTCGTGACAATCCGCGCAACGCCCTGCCGGTAATGGAAGCGGTCATCCATGAGCTGCTGCCGCATTACGGCGACCTCACTCTTGACGGCTGCTTCAAGGTGGCAAAAGGAGGCTGCGATGTCCACTAATGCCTACGACAACGTTCTGGCTCCGCAAATGGACGGGGAACTGGCGCCGCCGGAAGACCGCACGCTGATTGGCCGCACCAAGGAAATTGCCATCACCATCGATGACATTCAGGAATTTCCGCTCAACCCGCGTCAGTCGGACAATCCGCGCCTGGATGAAATCATGGCATCGATTGAGGCCATCGGTCTGCAACAACCGCTCACCGTGACCAAACGCCCCGGCGAAGGTGT
>NZ_CALJAH010000324.1 GCF_938028185.1 uncultured Cardiobacterium sp.
CATGGGAATATCCTCTCACAGATAGGGTTCCCTCCTAATTTCTTGGGGCGGTTCACTTTTCTCATCCCGCAATGTTCTTATGTCTTACTGAGATTATAAACAGGCTCTTAGGTGTATCGCTATAACCCGTAAACAGAAAAGCCCCGCTCCCAACGGGAGAGAGGCTTGTGTGTGCAAGTCCTGTTACCGTTTTTCCGGGTAGGGGTAGCGGCTGCCGTCCGGGCGGTTTTTGTAGCGGCGGTGCAGCCAGTAGTATTGTTCGGGATGTTGGCGGATTTCCCGCTCGTAGTCGGCATTGACGCGGCGCATGACGTCGGTGTCGCTCTCGCCTGCCACGGGGCGGATTTCCGGGGCGACGCGCACGGTGTAGTGGCCGTCGGCTTCGCGCCACATATAGACCGGGATCCAGTGCGCACCGGTGCGTTCGCGCAGTTTGGGCAGGATGTTGACGCTTGCCGCGTCCACGCCGAAAAAGGGCGCGAAGACGCTGACGCGCGGCCCCATGTCCTGGTCGAGCGCGTACCAAAGGTTGCCACCGCCCTGGAGGAAGCGCAGGGTGTGGCGCATATCTTTGTAGTGGATGAGTTCGGTGGCGGCGCGGGCGCGGTGGTGTTTGATCCAGTAGTGGTAGTAGGCGTCGTTGAGCGGGCGGTACATCCCGCCAGCGGCGACGTAGAGGCCGAGCAGGCGCACGCCCAGCTCCATCAGGGTGCTGTGCGAGCCGATGAGGACGACGGGCGCGGCGGGGTCGCGCAGCAGCGCCAGTGATTCGGGGTCGGCTTCAAAGCGCGACAACGCGCGCAGTTTTTTTTCGCTGAGGTACCACGCCATGCCGGTTTCGATGATGCCGCGGCCAACGCTTTTGGCGTGTTCGCGCAAAAGGCGGGCGCGGGCGGTGTCGTCAAGGTCGGGGAAGGCGATACGCAGGTTGGTTTCGCTGATTTTGCGGCGATACGGCAGGAGGCGGTAGAGCAGGCGGCCAAGCACACCGCCGACGGTCATGCGCAGCGGTTGCGGCAGTTGGACGAGCAACCAGAGCAGGGCGGAGAGCAGCCAGTGGCCGAGGTAGCGGGGGGAGAGGAGTTGTGCGGGCAAGGGTGTGGTCTCTTGGTTGGGTGTGATCGGGCGTTGGTATGGGGTCGGTTCGGCGGGCAATTTATAGCGAAAAAAATTTGTAACAACCCGGATTCAAGCCCTGTGTAGCGAACTAAGCAAGGCAAGCCGCCGATATGCTCCCTCTTCCTTTGGGACAAGCATTGCTTGCGAAGCAAGAGAGGGTTGGGGCGAGGGCAGT
>NZ_CALJAH010000325.1 GCF_938028185.1 uncultured Cardiobacterium sp.
ATGAACATACCATTGGTTTTATCAAGCGATTCAGAATGGTCGCGGGGCGTTACCGCAACCGGCTTCGGCGTTTGAAGACAGTACGCCTTTGTACGGCGCGAGTTTCTCTAAAAAAATGGCTGCGCCATTTTTTTAGAGTGCCCGGTCAGGCAGCGCGACGTCGTACCGGGCTTTGTGAGGATTGCTATATCACCCGCTTCTTTCTATGCGGCGGCCTCTTTTTCGGCTTCGGCACGTTCACGGTGGTAGTGGCGTAGCGCGTGTTCGGCGCGGCGGCCGGCGCTGAAGGCGGAGACGCGCTTCAGGTAGCCGATGACGCGCGTGCCGTAGTCTATGTTGCGCGAGCCGCAGGCGCTGCACGCGGAGAGGGTGCGTTTGTCGATGTGTTCGCAGTCGTTGCAGATGGTGATGCGCACGTTGATGCAGAAGTAGTTGCAGCCGGTGTGCGCGGCGATGTCAAGCAGTTTGCGGTAGCCTTTCTGGCTGAGCGCTTCATCGAGGTTCAAATGCAGCGCCGAGCCGCCGTCCAGCCAGTCGATGAGTTCGCGCCCGTGCAGGATGAATTTGTCGAGCGCGTTGGTGCGCTGGTCGTCTTCGACGAGGTAGAAGTAGGAGTTGTAGCAGTCGCGTGGCACGCGGTAGCCGTCGCGTTTGTCCCAGGCGGCGTTTTTTACGCCGAGGTTTTCTGCCGGCACGAATTCGGTGTTGTAGCGCACGCCGTAATGCGCGCTCGCCCGCTGGTTGGCGTGGTAGATGGTTTTCAGTTTTTCCTGGACGAAGGCGAGGTAGGCGGGGTTGTTGCCGACGGTGATGCCTTGTGATTCGGCCGCTTCTGCCATGCCGTTGATGCCGATGGTGAGGTACTGCTTGTCGAGGGTGATGAAGCCCGCGTCATAAACGGTGAGCATCCCGGCGGCAAGGTAGTCTTCCATCAGTTTGCGGTAGGCGTATTGGTAGCGGTGGATTTTTTCCACTTCGGTCAGCAAATCGCGCCCGTCCTGCACGAGGCGGTTCATGTTGATGGTGATGACGTTGATTGAGCCGGTAGCGACGCCGCCCGCGCCGAGGGTGTAGGAGAAGGTGCGGTCTTCGATGGCGTTGCGCAGGCGGCAGCAGGAGGCGAGCGAGTCGGGGTTGTCGGAGAGGTAGATGAAGAAGGCGTTGCCCGATGCGAGTTCGCCCGCGATGTGGTCGGCAAAGGCGGCGTCCTTGCAGCGTTTGTCTTCGGTGAGCATGGCGACGGTGACGACCGGGAAGGTGAGGATGGCGCGCTTGCGTTCGGCGTTGAACCATTTCAGGAAGTAGTTTTGCAGCGCGGCGACGCTTTCCCATTTGGGCTGGCTGAAGTCGGGGAAGACGAAGTCGCCAAACATCGCGTGGAAGTAGTGCTGGTCGTAGATGGAGATGTTCCAGAAGGCGCTCTGGTAGCCGCGCGCGGCGGCGGGCTGGTTGATGGCGTAAACGACGTGTTGCAGGTGGTTGGCGATGTCGCGTTCGTGGGTGCGCAGGTAGTCGTCGCCGTAATCTTTGCGCGCGAAGTGGTCAAAATAGGTGAGGAATTCGACGGTGGCGACCGCCCCGGCGAATTGCGCGCTGACGGCGAAGACGAAGTTGACGAATGAGCCGCAGAAGGAGGCGAGGTGCTGCGGCGCGCCGGATTCGCCGCCGAGTTTGGTCATGCCGTCGCGCAGGAAGGGATACATCGAGACGGAGACGCAGTAGGGTTTGAGGCTGGTTTCGTCGTGGACGTAGATTTCGTGCGCCTCTATCTGGCGGACGTATTCGGCGGCGGTTGCTTCGCCAAACAGCTCGCGGATTTTGCGGCTGACCTGGGCGCGGTTTACCTGAATCATCAGGTCTTTCATCAGCTCGGCTTCCAGCGTCGCCATGTTTTTTTGGGTGACGTTGGCGTTGGCGTCGAGTTTGGAGCCGTCGGCGGCGTTGTGCGCGCGCACGTAGTCATCCATAAAGTCCAGTTTTTGCTGAATTTGTTCGGTCGTCAGGCGTAGCATTTCATCATCTCCAGAATAAATGGTTAAGCACCGCGCCATCGGCGGTGCGGATAAAGCGCTGGTTAGTGTCGGGGCAATCCAGCCCGCCCCGTTCGCGGCGCCAAGCGCCGGTTTTCACAAAAGTCAGCTCCGGCAACAGCGCGGCGGGCGCTTCTTCCAGCCCGGTATAAAGGCAGGTTTTCAGCCCCGCCGCCCGCGCCGTGCGCAGACATTCCAGCAGCGCCGCTTCCTGCCATTCACCGCCGAAAAACAGCACGCAGGACAACAGCCCGGCGTAGTCGGCAAGGCGCTGTTGCAAATATTCCGGCGAGAGCGCCGTGCCCTGTTGCGCGTTCCAGGTGTAAGTGCTGTGGCAGCCGGGGCAACGCAGCGGGCAACCGGCAATGGTGTAGGCGAGCGATACCTCGTGCGGCACTTCCTGCCAAACCACATCTTCATGGACAAATCGCAGCATTATCAGCACTCCTGAAACGATGAAACCGCATGGGCGGCGGTAGCACGCCGCCATGCAGTAAACGCAAGATATGGTATGACTGACGGAACAACTGCGCAATATGTTGGGTTTTATATTTCGCTAAACGCTTGTGTCGCCATTGATAAAAATGCACAAAAAAGCGACGCCATGAGCGTCGCCAGAAATACGGTCATCTGCCGCAGAAACGAAAAAGGCAAGGCGTAAAGCCTTGCCAGAAGAAGGAGAACAGCATAACCGCGAAAGCCGCTTAACCTAATGCCCTTGAACCGCAGGGTTCAAGTGGGTGCCTCAACAAACCTTCGGGCTTCTCACTTGCGTGAGCTTGCTCACCTGGCCGCGTCTGACACCCAAGGCAAGATGTAATTAGGGTCAAGGGGTCTGTAGGGAACGCCTGCCCCGCAGTTATGCCTTGCAGACACTATAGCGCCGCCATTGGCGGGTGTAAAGCGGATTTTGTGAGGGAGATCGTATGGCAAAAAACGGCTCTTGTGCCGCGTATGGCCATCCACCGAAAGCCTCATACGGTGTTGCGTCGCCTGACCGGGCACCCTAAAA
>NZ_CALJAH010000326.1 GCF_938028185.1 uncultured Cardiobacterium sp.
GGGTGTGAAAAACCGCGTAGCGACCGCATCCAAAATGAATTGCAAACAGCGCCTAACCCAACCTCCCATAAATATACATACACCAACCCCGCTACCCATGTAAAACCCGCTCCTCAACCCACCCGCCCCAACCATGCAAAAAATCCTGCTCGCCCTCGCCCTGCTGTTGACCGCCTACGCCGTCATCGCCGAAACCACAAAACTCACCGCCGAAGCAGAAAAACGGCTTGCCTGTGGCGACTACCAGCCTCTAGCCAACGAACCCCGTCCTGAAGAAGATGAATGGATTCCGATCGGCACCATTCCCTCCCCCGCCGAATACCTGTCGCGACTCAACGAACTGTACATGAGCGGCACACTGCAAGCGCCGCAAAACTGGCAACGCACCGCGATGGAAACCGCAAGAGTGTTTAGCAATTACCTCGAAGAAAAAAGCGAAAACATCGAGCGCGATGGCAAGCCCTACCGCCATATCCACTACCTCGCGCACAACTGCACCAGATTGACCATCCGTGGCACCATTGGCTACCGCTTTGCCGACATTCATATCTACTACCCCGCAACCGGCGCCAACATTCGCCAGTTTGAAATCGCCATAGACCACCGCAAAAGCGAAGCCCCCGAATGGCTGAATTTGCCGCAACTACATAAAAACCTCAGCAAAAACCCCGCTTACACCCTTGAAGCCTGCGCCACCGCAGCAGATTGCCCGCCCGTCAGCACGCAGCAAACCGCCTGGTTACAAACCAACTGCCCCGCAGACCAATACGACAACCACGCCATGCGCATCCGCCACAAAACCAACCCGGCGCTTCAGCTCAACATACACCTCTGCAGCCAGCGGCTCAGTGCAGAAAAAAACCGCTACCACCAAGACGAAATGCCGCTACGCCTCGCCTACATCAGCGGCGCATACCCCGAATCCCCCTAAACCCACAAGGAACCCCATGCAATACCAATCCACCCGTGGCGCATCCCTCGGCCACTTCAGCGACATCCTCCTGCAAGGCCTCGCCCCGGACGGCGGCCTCGCCATGCCCGCGCACATCCCGGAAATCATCACCCCCGCCACCCTGCGCGAATGGAAAAACCACAGCTACGCCGACCTCGCCTTCGCGGTGATGCGCCACTACATTGACGACATCCCGGAAAACGACCTGCGCCGTATCCTGCACCGCAGCTACCACGAAACCGTCTTCCACAGCGAGGCCATCACCCCGCTGACCCGCCTCGGCACGAGCGACACCTACCTGCTCGAACTCTCCAACGGCCCCTCGCTCGCCTTCAAGGACATCGCCATGCAATTCCTCGGCAACGCGATGGAATACGTGCTGGAGCGCCGCGACCAGCGGCTGAACATCCTCGGCGCGACCAGCGGCGACACCGGCTCCGCCGCCGAATACGCGATGCGCGGCAAGGCGCGCATCAACGTCTTCATGCTCTCACCGCATGGCCGCATGAGTCCCTTCCAGCAAGCGCAAATGTACAGCCTGCAAGACGCCAACATCCACAACATCGCCATCGAAGGCGTCTTTGACGACTGCCAGGATTTGGTCAAAGCCGTCAATGCCGACGCCGCCTACAAGAGCCGCTACCACATCGGCGCGGTCAACTCCATCAACTGGGCGCGCGTGCTGGCGCAAAGCGTGTACTACATCAAGGCGTACCTCGCGCTCGACCTGCCGCAAGGCGCGCAGGTGGACTACACCGTACCCTCCGGCAACTTTGGCAACATCTACGCCGGCTACATCGCGAGAAGCATGGGCTTGCCGATAGCGCACCTCATCGTCGCCACCAACGAAAACGACGTCCTCTACCACACCCTGCACAGCGGCGAATACCGCGCCCGCCCGGCGGCAGACGTTGCCAAAACCAGCAGCCCGTCGATGGACATCGGCAAGGCGAGCAACTTTGAGCGCTACATCTACAGCATCAGCGGCGACGACAGCGCACAAACCGCCGCCCTCTGGCACACCCTCGAAGCAGGCGGCGGCATCAGCCTCGAATCCCTCGGCGAGAGCATCCGCGCCTCCGGCTTCGATGCCGGACGCAGCAGCCACGCCGACCGACTGGCAACAATCCGCGACGTGTACGAAAAATACGGCCGCCTGATTGACCCGCACACCGCCGACGGCGTCCACGTCGCCCGCGAGTGGCGCACCGCCCACCCAAGCGACCGCCCGATGATATGCCTGGAAACCGCATTGCCCGCCAAATTTGAAGAGACCGTGCGTGAGGCGACCGGCCTCGCTGCGCCGCGTCCGGAACGCTTCCGCGACATCGAAAGCGCGCCGCGCCGCGTCAAAATCCTGCCGAACGACGTCGCCGCGCTGAAAGACTGCATCGTGCAAAGCCTCACGCAGCGGTGAAAAGCCAAAAGAAAAGCCGGGGCATCCCGGCTTTTTCCCGGCCACAAAAGCGGCCAAAAAATCGGACATAAAAACGTAGCAAACACGCTTATCGCCATAAAAACAAAAGAGAAATAACGGCAAAAAAGTGGCCATTTTTGCGGCCATTTTTCCATTAAAATACGTTGCATGATTGACCAAGAAACCTTGCAACACAGCGTAGTATGCGAGCGCTTTTCACCATTCAAACTGCGCCTTGCACTCGACTGGCAGGCTGTCGAACTGCCGCTGCGCCTCGTCGAAGATGCCTGGCAGCGTTTTGCCTCCTCGCCCATAGCCGCGATTGCCAGCAGTCTGGAAAAAGAAGTTATTGCCAGCGGCATCTATGGCACGCACACCATTGAAGGCGGCGAATTGAGCGAAGAAGAAACCGCCAACACCTTGGCACAGCCACCGCGCAGCCCGGACGATAACCGCCGCGCCGTACTGAACCTGAAAACCGCCTACGAACACGCACAAACACACAGCAGCGCAGCAGACTGGCGGCTTACCCCCGCCTACATTCAGGACATCCACCGACAAATCACCACAGACATCCCGCACTCTTACAACACGCCCGGCCAGTATCGCAACAACAGCAAAGACATCGTGACCCAGGTCGGCAATCCGCCCTACAAACCGCCGCAATACCACGGCGACATCAGCCGCTGCATCGCCGCGCTTTGCGAGTGGCAGGAAACATTGCAGGCGGCAGGCGTCCCCGCGCTTATCCGCGCGCCGCTCGTCCACTACTACTACGAAATCATCCATCCCTTTTGGGACGGCAATGGCCGCGTTGGCCGCGTGCTTGAAGCGAGCATCCTTCTGCATGAAGGCATGAATTACGCGCCATTCGCGCAAGCACGCTACTACCTGCGCCATATCGACCGCTATTTTTCGTTGTTTAACCACACCCGCCTCGCCCACAAACGCAAAGAAGCGGATGCCAATACCGCCTTTGTTGTCTTCTTCTTGCAGGGGATGCGCGACACCATCCACCAACTGCACGACCGCATCAACGAAATGACCAAGGTGCTGCTTTACAGCTACCGCCTGAACGAAGCCAAACAAGACAAGCGGCTGAACGCACGCCAATATTCCATCGCCCGTCTCGTACTGGAACACGGTGGTCAATACACACGCAAGACGCTAACGGAAAGCCCCCATTATCAGGTGCTCTATAAAAAAGTCAGCGAACGCAGTGAGCGCCGCGACTGGCTTGGCCTTGCAGATTGGCTTGATATTGACGCCGACAAGCGGCTATATCCACGACTGTAAACACAAAAACACCCCATGACCTAAGAACCTGTTTAAAATCCCCCTCCCCTGCAGGGCGAAGCCCGTAGCGGGGGAGGGTCGGGGAGGGGGTGTAGGGATGTTGTTCATGAATCGAAATTCCGGTTTTTTCAATCGTTTGCTGCCCTCACCCCGGCCCTCTCTCGCTGCGCGAGCTGTTCCAGTCCCACAGGGAGAGGGGGCATATTGGCTGTTTTCCCGGTTTTCAGTTTCCTACACAAGCATACGGAAAAATGCGGTTCTCCAAGATTTTGAACAGGCTCTAAGGAATTCACCATGCAACCCGACAGCCACGACCATTACGGCAGCGTTAGCCGCTTTTTACACTGGGCATGGCGCTTGCTTTTGCGCTGATGTTTCTGATGGGGCTCGCCTGAAGCTGAACAAAAAAAGCGGGCATCTGCCCGCTTTTGCTTAATCTGATAATTTTAGTAGTACCAGGTACGGATTGGCCCGGAATCCACGTGAATGAAATTGGAGCCGCGATACAGACCGATGCCACCCGCGTTGAGGCGTTGTGCCATCGCGCGCAGTTGGCGCGAGGTGTAGCCCTGAATGGAGATGTCTGCGGCTTGCGCTTTCATGTGATAGCTCTGTTTGCCGACGTTTTTGGAGCGGCGCGCCAGCATGGAGTTGGTCGCCGGTGAGCGGTAGCCGCTATGCAGTTCGATGGTGGAGCTGTTGCCGACGTTGCTTTGCATATAGTGCAGGATGTTGAGCAGGTCGATATCAACGGTGACGATTTGGTTTTGGCGGAAGTCGCGGAAGAAGTTGCTGATTTCGTCCATGGCCGGCTGGATGTAACCGTATTCCGGTGTCCAGAACACCGCGCGGATGCTTTCACCGGTGTGCGGATTGAACATTTTGATCATGCGTTCGCGGCGGGTGGCAGCGCGCGCCCAGTCCACAGGCGCCAAAAGACCCGCAGTCACAATCGCAGCGGTTTTGATAAAGGTGCGACGGGAGTTGCGGGTGCAGCAGGGGCAATCAACGCCATGTTCAAAATCGGCAAATGTGACCGCCCGTTCGGATTCAGGTTTTTTGAAAAACATAAAATGTCCGTGGTTTCGTGTTTGAAGTGCGAAATATAACGGAATTGCAATCTTTATGCAATATTTCGCGACGCGAAATGCGGAAATCTTTGATGACGGAGAGAAAGGAAAAGTGGTGGCTACGCCCTGACTCGAACAGGGGACCCCATCATTATGAGTGATGTGCTCTAACCAACTGAGCTACGTAGCCACGGGGGATTTGAGGCGCGCGATTATGCCGACGCCATGTATTACTGTCAAGCAAATCGCGGAATAAATTTATGGCGCGCGCGAATTGTTGTGCTATTGCGACAAGCGGGTTGCAACATTACCACAGCGGCACGGCAAAATTACCGCCGCGTTATAATGCGCGCCTTTTTTATGAGCGGAGAACCATTGTGGATGTCAGCGAAATTCTTGCGGGATTAAACGAACGCCAACGCGAAGCCGTCACCCATCCGGCGCGCGCCTTGCGGGTGATTGCCGGGGCGGGCAGCGGCAAGACGCGCGTGCTGGTGCAGCGGATGCAATGGCTGATGGCGGTCGATGGCGTCTCGCCCTACGGCCTGCTCGCGCTGACCTTCACCAACAAGGCGGCGCGCGAAATGCGGCAACGGCTGGAAGCGGCGTTGCAGCGGCCAATGGGGCAATTGTGGATGGGTACCTTTCACGGCATCTGCCACCGCATCCTGCGCCGCCACGCGCCGCTGATGCAGTGGCCGGAGCAGTTCATCATCATGGACAGCGACGACCAGCTGCGGCTGGTGAAGCGGATGATGCGCGCGCGGCAGTGGGACGAAGCGGTGATGAAGCCGAAAAACATGGTCTGGCAAATCAATGCTTACAAAGAAGAAGGCCTGCGCGCCGAAGCCGTGCCGCCGACGCCGCATCCGGGCGAGCTTGCCGTGCGCGAGTTCTACCACGACTACGAAAAACTCTGCCGCCAGCAGGGCACGATGGACTTCGCTGAACTGCTCCTGCTCACCGTCGAACTCTTCACCCACCACCCCGACGTGCTGCAACACTACCAGCAGCGCTTCCACAGCGTGCTGGTGGACGAATTTCAGGACACCAACGCGCTGCAATACCGCCTGGTGCAGCAACTCTGCGCGGGCGGGGCGCAGCTGTTCGTTGTTGGTGACGATGACCAGTCCATCTACGGCTGGCGCGGCGCGCGCGTGGAAAATATCCTGCAACTCGAACGCGATTTCCCGGCGCTCGCCACCATCCGCCTCGAACAAAACTACCGCTCGACGCAAACCATCCTTGACGCCGCCAACGCCGTCATCGCGCAAAACCAGAACCGCCTCGGCAAAACCCTGTGGAGCGACGGCGCCCGCGGCGCGGCGGTGCGCATCTACCCCGCCATCAACGAAATGGACGAAGCGCGCTACGTATGCGAACACATCCAGCGCTGGCACGCGGACGGCGGCCGCTACAGCGAAAGCGCCATCCTCTACCGCTCCAACGCCCAATCGCGCGTCTTTGAAGAAATGCTGTTGCAACACCGCCTGCCCTACCGCGTCTATGGCGGCCTGCGCTTCTTTGAACGCGCCGAAATCAAGGACGCGCTCGCCTACCTGCGCCTCGCCCGCTACCGCGACGACGACGGCGCGGTGGAGCGCATCATCAACACCCCGCCGCGCGGCATCGGCCAAAAAACCCTGACCGACCTGCGCCAACTCGCGCAACAGGCGGGCGTGCCGCTGTGGCACGTCCTCACGGACGACGCGCAAATCGCGCGCCACTTCAGCGGCCGCGCGCGCAACGCCCTGCGCGAATTTACCCTGCTCATCGAACAAATCGCCGCCAAACTCGCCACCGAACCCTCGCTGAAAAAAGCGCTGGAAACCGTCGTCCACGACACGGGGCTCTACGCCGCCCTCGAAACAGAAGGCAGCGAACAGGCCGAAGCGCGGCGCGAAAACCTGGACGAACTCATCAACGCCGGCAGCTACATCGACCTCAGCACCGATCCGGCGAGCGACCGCATCATGGACTTCCTCGCCGATGCCGCCTTGGACGCGGGCGACGGCCAGGCCGAAGAAGGTAGCGACAGCATCCAGCTCATGACCCTGCACAGCGCCAAAGGCCTCGAATTTCCGAACGTCTATATCGTCGGCATGGAAGAAGGCCTGTTCCCGACGCAACGCGCTATCGAAAGCCCGGACAAACTCGAAGAAGAGCGGCGCCTCGCCTACGTCGGCATGACCCGTGCCGAACGCGAACTCACCCTCTGCTTCGCCGAACGCCGCCGCTTCCAGGGACAAGAAAACTACCCGCAACCCTCGCGCTTCATCCACGAAATCCCGGAAGAGCTCACCGAAGCTGTGCGGCCGATGGTCTATAACGGCATCAACAAAATGCGGCACAAAACCCCCGCCGTCAGCGCTAACAGCCCTGCCCTGCCCTACAACCTCGGCGACAGCGTCCGCCACCGCAAATTCGGCGAAGGCTGCGTGATGGCACTCGAAGGCAACGGCGAACACCTGCGCGCCCTCATCAACTTCCGCGACGCGGGCGAAAAATGGCTGGTACTGGCCTATGCCAAACTGGAAAAAATCTGAACCATGCACGACACGACGTCCCCCGCCATCCTCATCTTCGATCTCGAAACCGACCGCGACAGCGGCGCACTGCTGCAAATCGGCGCGCTGCGCAGCGACAACGGCGCGCGTTACGAAAGCCCCATCCTGCACGACGACACCGCCCGCACCGCCGCCATCGCCGCGCTGGAAGCCCTCGCCGCAGACGTGCAATACCTGATGGGGCACAACATCCTCGCGCACGACCTGCCCGTGTTGCACCAATACGCGCCCGCCTCGCCGCTGCATGACCTGCCCGTCATTGACACCCTGCGCCTCTCGCCGCTGGCATTCCCGCAAAACCCCTATCACCGCCTGCTCAAGGACTACAAAATCGTCCGCACGGGCAAAAACTCACCACTGGCAGACTGCGAAGCCTGCTGGAGGCTCTTTCACGACCAAAGCGCCGCCTTCAGCAAACTGCGACAAGAAGCCCCCGAAACCTTTGCCCTCTACCGCCAACTCTTCGGCGCCTTGCCGTACCACGAGAACGACACCCTGCAACTCGCCAAAGCGCACACCCTGCCGCCTGCCGACCTACCCGATGCCATTACCCGCCTGCTGCAAGACGAAGACGGCCTGCGCGTCTGCCAGATGCAGCTCACCGCCCTGCTCCAACAAACCCTGCCGGACAACAGCACCCACATCCCGCTTGCCTACACCCTCTCCTGGCTGAAAGTCTCCGGCGGCAACTCCGTCCTTGCGCCGTGGGTGCGGCAGCAATTTCCCGCGAGCGCCCAATACATTGACGCATTACGCAACCACGACTGCGGCGACCCCGCCTGCCACTACTGCCAAACCACCCACAACCCGCGCCACCAGCTCAAACGCTACTTTGGCTTCGACCGCTTCCGCGCCATCGAACACATCGAAGGCGGACAAGAAGCCATCGTCCGCGCGGGCATGGCGGGCGAAAACGTGCTGACCGTCCTCGCGACCGGCGGCGGCAAATCCATCTGCTTCCAGCTGCCCGCCCTCAACCGCTACCACCGCAACGGCGGCCTCACCATCGTCATCTGCCCGCTGCAATCGCTGATGATGGACCAGGTCAAAAACCTGCAGGATAACGGCATCAGCGGCGTCGATACCCTGAACGGTATGCGCAGCATCACCGAACGCGCCGACATCCTCGACCGTATCGCCCTGGGCGACATCGGCATCCTCTTCGTTGCCCCGGAACAATTCCGCAACACCAGCTTCCTCACCGCCATCAAACAGCGGCAAATCAACGGATTCGTCTTCGACGAAGCACACTGCCTCTCCAAATGGGGACACGACTTCCGCCCCGACTACCGCTACGCCGCCAAATACATCAAAGAACACCACAGCAGCAACCTGCCCGCCATCAGCTGCTTCACCGCCACCGCCAAACCGGACGTACTGGACGAAATCCGCACCCACTTCGCCGAGACCCTCGGCATCACCTTCCACGAATTTCTCGGCGGTCACGAACGCGACAACCTCGCCTACGAAGTCCTGCAAACCGCCCACGGCGAAAAAAAACACCGCATCCACGAATTGCTGCAACGCGAACTCGGCCACCAGGACGGCGGCGCCGTCGTCTTCGTCGCCCGCCGCAAAAGCGCCGAAACCATCAGCGAATACCTCAAACAACAAAACTGGGCGTGCGCGCACTACCACGCCGGACTGGGCGCCAACGAAAAAGCCGACATCCAGCAGCGCTTTATCGACGGCGAGCTGCGCGTCATCGTCGCCACCAACGCCTTTGGCATGGGCGTGGACAAAAAAGACGTGCGCGCGGTCATCCACGCCGAAATCCCCGGCTCACTCGAAAACTACCTGCAAGAGGCGGGACGCGCCGGACGCGACCAGCAGCACGCCCACTGCATCCTCCTCTACGACCCGCACGACATTGACACCCAGTTCACCCTCAACAAACACAACCAGCTGGAGCGGCGCGACCTGCAACACATCTGGAAAAAACTGCGCAACATGGACAACAGCCACCGCGACGGACACAACCTCATCGTCACCAGCGGCGAACTCCTGCGCGGCAGCAGCGGCTACATGAGCTTCGATGACGACGACCGCGCGGCGGACACCAAAACCAAAACCGCACTCGCCTGGCTGGAGCGCGCCGAACTGCTGGCGCGCAGCGAAAACCAGACCCGCATCTACCCCTCGCGCTCCGGCAAACTGACGCTGGAACAGGCACTCGCCAAAATCCGGCACGACAGCGGCCTGTCACAGCGCAAACAGGACCTCTACAGCACCGTCGCCGAAATCGTCTATCGCGCCGAAGACGACAAACCCCTTGGCACCGACGAACTCATCAAACAAACCGGCGCCACCTACACCGAAATCCACGGCATCCTCAAGGCGCTTGAAGCACTGGACATCCTCACCAACGACACCCGCATCACCGTCATCCTGCGCGTCGGCATCAGCGACCACGCCGGCGTGCGCCTCGAACGCCTGCTGCGGCGCGAACAGGCACTCTGGCAAAAACTGCAAGAACTCGTCCCGGACGCCGCCCTCGGCGAATGGCAACGGCTGCCGCTGTCGCCACTATGCCAACAACTCAAAGACACCCTGGACGGCGATGACCACGAACACAACAAAACCGGGAAAACCGACGCCCCCGTCCCGGCCGACCTGAAAAAACTGCTGTTCAGCCTCGCTGCGGACAAAGACGCCATCAACCACTCCGGCGGCAGCCTCGACCTGCGCGACATGGGCAACGACCTGCTACAACTGCGCTTCAAAAACCCGAAAGACGACTGGGACGACCTCATCACCCGCAGCGAACTGCGGCGCACCCTCTGCACCCACATCGTGCCATACCTGATCCAGAAAGCCGGGAAAGTGCGCAGCAAAGACGCCCTGGCCGAAACCAGCTACGGCGAACTCCTCGAACAATTCAACAAAAACCAAAACACCGCCGCCATCCCTGCCGAAAAACGCGAAGCACTACTCAACCAGGCATTACTCTACCTGCACAAACAGGACGTCATCCGCTTGAACCACGGCATGACCATCCTGCGCCACGCGATGACCATCCACCTCAACGAAACCAACCTGCACAAGGATTACCTCAAAAACGACTTTACCCAACTGGCGCGCTACTACATCAGCAAACGCCTGCAAATCCACGCCATGCGCGAATACGCGGTCAAAGCACTCGAAAAAATCACCCTCGGCCTCGAACTCGTCAAAGACTACTTCCACGACAAAGAAAGCGACTTCTACAACAAATGGTTCAAAGGGCGGGAAGCCGAACTCAAAGAAGACATCTCCCCCGCCACCCTGAAAAAAATCACCGGCGCGCTCAACCCCGTCCAGCACGCCATCGTCACCGACAAAAGCGACCACAACCACCTCATCCTCGCCGGCCCCGGCTCCGGCAAAACCCGTGTCATCGTCCACCGCGTCGCCTGGCTGGTGCGGGCGCGGCACAGCGATCCGGCGGGCATCATCGTCCTCGCCTACAACCGCCACGCCGCGCGCGAAATCAAAAAAAGACTGTACGACCTCATCGGCGGCATCGCCGCCGCCATCACCGTCCTCACCTACGACGGCATGGCGATGCGCCTGCTCGGCGTCCGCATCACCGGCAAAGAAGAAATCGCCAAAGACCAATTCCTGGCGTGGTGCGAAGAAGCCGCCGCCATGCTCAACCACAGCAGCGACAACGACGCCGACATCGACGACGCGCGCGACAAACTCCTTGCCGGCTTCCGCTACATCCTCGTGGACGAATACCAGGACATCAGCGAACCGCACTACAACCTGGTCAGCGCCCTCGCCGGGCGCAGCCGCCAGGACGACAACGACAAACTCACCCTGCTTGCCGTTGGCGACGACGACCAAAACATCTACAGCTGGAACGGCAGCAGCAGCAACACCTGGATTGAGCGCTTCTGCAACGACTATCACGTCGCCCACCCCGACTACCTCACCCAAAACTACCGCAGCAGCGCGCACATCATCGCCGCCGCCAACGCCGTCATCGCCACCCTCCCCGACCGCCTGAAACAAAACCAGCCCATCACCATCAACGACGAACGCCGGGACGACCCGCCCGGCGGCGACTGGAGCGAAAAAGACCCGGCTCGGCAAGGCAAAGTGCGCATCATCCGCCTGCCCGATGGCAGCAACCATAACCGGCAAACACAAGCCATCTGGGCAGAAATCCAGCGCCTGCGGGAAAAAGACCCTGCCATCGAATGGAAGAATATTGCCATACTGGTACGAAACAATGACCAGCTAAAAACCTTGCAGACATTATGCGAGAACCAAAAAATCCCCTATTCCGTCAGTTGCTACAAAAACAGCCAAACCGCCCTGCACAAACTGCGACAAATCGTACGGCTGAAAGAAGCCATTATCGCCTGCAAAGAACCACTTGCCGCACGGGACATCAAAACACTGCTGGAACAACAACAAACAGATTCCCGCTGGCGCGAATACCTCAATACCCTGTTTCAGGATTTCTGCGATGAACACGGCGAATACCTGAGCCATGACACAACAGAAGATAACAGCCCGGCACAGTACCAACCCGATTACCTGAAAAAATGGCTGGATGACTACCTGATCGAGCTCAAAAAACTGCGCAGCAGCGGCATATACCTCGGCACCATCCATTCCGCCAAAGGCCTTGAATTCAAACACGTCTTCCTGCCGGACAGCGGCTGGACAAACAACGCGGAAGAATGCCGCCTCTACTACGTCGGCATGACCCGCGCCATCGAAACCCTGACACTCATTCAAAGCGACCCAAAACACCCCTTTATTGCCGCCTTGCCCGAAGAAAATACAGACAAAACCGAACAACACTTTGCCGAAGACATAACCCTGCACACCGAATACAGAACCCTGCTTTGGGGAGAAATGGACCTCGGCTTTGCCGCAGCGGACGAACACATAAAAAAAGACAGCCCGGACACGCCACAACTTCAAAACATCCACGAAAAACTGCGGGCAATAGCCAGCCTTGACGTGGGAACACCATTACAGGTCCGCCGCCGATACGACATCTGGGAATTTCTCCATGACGGCATAGTCGTGGCGCGAACCTCAAAAGGCACAAAAGAAACCATGCCACAAGGCAACTTTCAGGCAGTCGTGGCAGAACTGGTTGTCCGCTACAAAACCGAAGAAGGCGAACAATATCGCTACCGCTATCCTGAAGAAATCGAAAAATGGACCGTCGTCGTGCCGCAACTCATCATCCCCGGTACCCCGCAACACCCCCGCCACCAACCCACCACATGAAAACCGCCGCCCTCCCCCTCCTCCTCGCGCTCCTGCTCCACCCTGCCCTCGCCGCACCCGACCTCATCCTTGCCGAAAACTGGCAGGGGCAGGACGTCCGCGGCTGGGCAATGAGCGAAAAACTCGACGGCGTGCGCGCTTACTGGGACGGCCAGCAACTCCTCAGCCGTGCCGGCTACCCCTTCCGCCCGCCCGCCGGATTCCTCGCCGACTACCCGCCGTGGCCGCTGGACGGCGAACTCTATCGCGGCCGCGGCCAGTTTGAAGCCACCTCCGCCGCCGTGCGCGCCGCAGATGGCGACTGGCGCGGCATCAACCTGCACGTCTTCGACGTCCCGCAAGCCACGGGCGACCTCTACCAGCGCCTCGCCACCCTTGAAAACTGGCTGCACGAACACCCGCAGGCGCGCATCCGCGTGGTCGCGCAAACCCCGGTGAAAAACCGCGAACACATCACCAACACGCTGAAAACCATCGAACAACAGGGCGGCGAAGGACTGATGCTGCGCGAGCCGAACCAGCCCTACCACAGCGGCCGCAGCCCGTACCTGCTCAAAGTCAAAAGCGCGCCGGACGCCGAATGCACCGTCGTCGCCCACCACCCCGGCAAAGGCAAGCACGCGGGCCGCCTCGGCGCCATCACCTGCGAAAACGAACATGGCCGCTTCCGCATCGGCTCCGGCTTTACCGACACCGAACGCGCCCACCCGCCCGCCATCGGCAGCACCATCACCTACCGCTACCGCGGCTTCACCCGCAAAGGCACGCCACGCTTCGCCACCTACCTGCGCCCGCGCAACGACACCCCGCCCGCGCCATGAACCCCGCCACCTGCCACGCCATCCTCGCCGCCCCCGACTGGCGCCCCGAAAGCACCCTGCCACCGCTCGCCGTACGCGACTGGCTGCTGCACCGTGGCTCACTCACCACCCGCCTGCGCCAGCACGGCAGCCTCACCGTCCACATCGAAAAAGAAGACTGGAACGACGACGACCCGCCCGCTTGGCAGCGCGACGTCTGGCTTGCCATTAACCGCAGCCGCTGGCTATATGCCGAAACCCGCATCCCGCGCGACAGCCACGCCGCCCGCCCGCTACAAACCGCAGGCGCGCGTCCCATCGGCGACTGGCTTTACACACAACACCCGCAGCGCGTGAGCCTGCACTGGCGGCACGACCCGGCGACAGGCCTTTACGTACGCAAAACCACGCTGCTCATTAACAGCGAACCGCTGCACATCGCCGAACTCTTCCTCGCCGCCTTTCCCTGGCCGTGAGCCCGCCAAATCCGCTACACTTCCCGCCCTACCCCATCGCCCCGACACACCATGGAACACGCCGCACACACGCCGATGATGCAACAATACCTCGGCATCAAAAAAGACTACCCGGACACCCTCGTCTTCTACCGCATGGGCGACTTCTACGAACTCTTCTTTGACGACGCGCGGCGTGGCGGCGAACTGCTCGGCATCAGCGTCACCACGCGCGGCCAAAGCGCGGGCAAACCCATCCCGATGGCGGGCGTGCCGGTGCATGCCATTGACAACTACATCGCCAAACTCGTCAAACAAGGCCAGACCGCCGTCATCTGCGAACAAATCGGCGACCCGGCGCTGGCCAAAGGGCCGGTCGAGCGCGCCGTCACCCGCATCATCACCCCCGGCACGCTGACCGACGAAGCCTTGCTCGATGAAGCCAGCGACAACATCCTCCTCTGCCTCGCACCCAGCGGCGAACATTACCACCTCGCCTGGGCGGACATCAGCAGTGCGCGCTACCACTTGAGCGAAACCCTGACGCTGGACGCGCTCAAAAGCGAAATCGAGCGCCTGCGCCCGGCGGAAATCCTCATCCCGGACAGCGCCCGCCTGCCCGACCTCGGCACAGGCAAACGCCCGCGCCACCAGCCCGACTGGTACTTCGACGCCGACAGCGCCCTGAACCTCCTCCTGCAGCACTACCAGACCAAAACCCTGAACGGCTACGGTATCGCCGACGACGACCCCGCCATCCGCCCCGCCGGCTGTCTGCTGCAATACCTCTACGACACCCACAAACAAACCCTGCCGCCGCTCGCGCCACCGCAGCGCGAAAACTGCGACGACAGCCTGACCATCGACGCCGCCAGCCGCCGCAACCTCGAACTCGAATACACCCTCGGCGGCGACGCCAAACGCAGCCTCATCGGCAGCATCAACTACTGCCAAACCCCGGCAGGCAGCCGCAACCTCAAACGCTGGATCAACCGCCCCCTGCGCGACCACACCGCGATCGCCGCCCGACACGACGCCGTCGCCGCCCTGCTTGCCAGCTGCGAACGCGACGCCCTGCGCGAATCACTGCGCCACAGCGCCGACATCGAGCGCATCACCACCCGCATCGCCCTCGGCAGCGCCCGCCCGCGCGAACTGGCGCAACTGCGCGACACCCTCAACCGCTGCCCGGACATCGCCGCGCTGCTTGCTCCCGCCGCGCAAACCTCCGCCCTGCTCGCCGCGCACCACCCGGCGCTCTTGGCGCTTGCCCCCGTCGCCGAACACCTGACGCGCGCACTCGTCGAAAGCCCGCCACTCACCACCAAAGACGGCGGCATCATCGCCCCCGGCTACGACGCCGAACTCGACCGCCTCAACCAGCTCGCACACGACAGCCACAGCATCCTCGCCGAGCTGGAGACCGCCGAAAAACACAAAAGCGGCCTCAACAACCTCAAAATGGGCTACAACAACATCCACGGCTACTACATCGAAATCCCGCGCAGCCAAAGCGACCTCGCCCCGCTGCACTGGATACGCCGCCAAACCCTGAAAAACAGCGAACGCTACATCACCGACGAACTCAAAACCCTCGAAGACCAAGTACTGAACGCGCGCGACCAAGCTTTGGCGCTGGAAAAACAACACTACGACGCCCTCCTTGCCGCGCTTGACCAGCACCGCGACGCCCTCTACCGCTGCGCCCGCGCACTCGCAGAGACCGACACCCTCGCCGCTTACGCCCATCTCGCCGACAAACACAACTACCAGCGCCCGACCCTGCACGCAGAACCCCTGCTGCATATCGAACAAGGCCGTCACCCCGTGGTCGAACAACACCTGGACGAGCCCTTCATCGCCAACGACCTTGAACTCAACAAACGCCGCCAACTGCACATCATCACCGGCCCCAACATGGGCGGCAAAAGCACCTACATGCGCCAGGCGGCGCTCATCCTCATCCTCGCCTGCGCGGGCAGCTACGTCCCGGCAAAAAGCGCGCGCATCGGCGACCTGCGCCGCATCTACACCCGCATCGGCGCGAGCGACGACCTCGCTGGCGGCCGTTCCACCTTCATGGTCGAAATGACCGAAACCGCGAACATCCTCAATAACGCCGACGCGCACAGCCTGGTCATCATGGACGAAGTCGGGCGCGGCACCGGCACCTACGACGGCCTGTCGCTCGCCTGGGCGGCCGCCGAACGCCTCGCCAGCCAAAACCACGCACTGACGCTCTTCGCCACCCACTACTTCGAGCTGACCGAACTGGCGGAGACCCACAAAAACATCAAAAACGTTCATCTCGCGGCGGTGGAGCACCACGACAACATCATCTTCATGCACCACGTCGAAGAGGGATCTGCGAGCAAAAGCTACG
>NZ_CALJAH010000327.1 GCF_938028185.1 uncultured Cardiobacterium sp.
GGCCTTAACCAAACCTGCGAATGAAATCATCATGTTATGGCCAATTGTAAACAGCGCCTAAGGTGTATGTATATTTCCCCTTCTTGCACAAGGAGTTTCCATGCAGGCTGAAAATGTTCCTACCGTTCAGGTTTCTTTAACGTCCACCGAGCAGCGAGCGGTATCGCGTTTGTTGCAGCGTTATCTGCCGCCTGCCATCCGGCGGCGATTGCGTATTTTGAATATCGCCAGTTGGGCATTTCATTTGTGCTGCCTGTGGATATTGTTTTCGCGGATGCAGCGCATCCACCTGCAACTGAAAATTTTCGGCGAAGGCATGGGCGATATTTGGTGGGCAATGGGCGCGGTGATTGCCAGCGCTTTGGTTTTTACTGCCGCTTTTGTTTATGAGATAGTCTTGCGCAAACAAGCAGCAGTGCGGTCTTTGGCAACACGGCAATTTTTGTATTCTATTGGCGCGGATGGCTTTTGTAGTGAGGAGGACGGGCGCTCGCGCAATGTGTATTTTTGGCCAGCGGTGGAGCGTGTGGTGCGTGACTCAGGTTTTATTTTGGTCTTTATTGATCAAACCGCAGCATTTCCCATCCCCTTGCGCACTTTTTCTGATGCGGGCGCGGCAGAATCTTTTTTACAGCAGTTGAATGTTTACCGGAGCCACCATGAGGCATCATGATGCTTTGCAGATGGTTTTTTCGGTATCCAGCCGCGAGCAGCGACGCGCCAGTCGGCGGATGTGTCGTTACCGCCCGCGCGATTTGCAGCGGCGTTACTGGCTGGGCGCGCTGGTCGCGCTCGTCCTTTTTGTCGCGCTGTTTTATGGCTTCTTTGCGGATATGCAGCTCATCGCCTCATTCTTGCAGAAAAGCTGTGCTTTTTTGCCGGGCGATACGGTGGATGCGGATGCGTTTGCGGCGCAATGGGATGCCTGGTTAGGCAATCGTGATTCGGTTCTCGCCGCCTTGCAGCATTTGTTTTTTTGGTCGCTGGCGTTGTTGTGGTTGACGATTTTCTATTTGCGTTGGAATTATTCCTTGATGCTGCGGGCATTGTTGGATCCGCCGGACGGGCGGCAATTTGTTTTGTCCGTTTCCGCTGAAGGTTTGTTGATGGAGGAAGCGGGACGCACGCGCCTTTTTTATTTTTGGCCAGCGGTATCGCGCGTGATTCTGGATGCGGAATTTTTACTGTTTTATGTCAATCGTAATGTTGCCTGGTTTATTCCGCTTGACCGTTTTGCCGATTCATCGGCGGCGGAGAATTTTTTCCAGCAGGCTTTGCAATTCAAGGAGCATTCTCAATGAAATCTTTGGTGGTTTTAATTTCCGGTGGCGGCAGCAATTTGAAAGCGCTGCTCGATGCGGTCGCGCGCAGCGAGATTCGCGCCGAAGTGAAGGCGGTCATTGCCGACCGTGATTGCGCGGGCAGACGGCACGCTGAAAATGCGGGCGTGCCGTTTGTGTTGCTTGACCGCAAGGCGGCAGGTTTTGCCGACGCGCTCAATGCGGCGGTGCCGGATTGTGATTTGGTGGTGTTGGCCGGTTTTTTGAGCATTATCCCGCCCGCGCTGGTGGCACGTTTCCCGCAAAAAATGGTGAATTTGCATCCGTCGCTGTTGCCGAAGTTTGGCGGCGCGGGGATGTATGGCCTGCGCGTGCATCAGGCGGTGCTGGATGCGGGCGAGCGCGAGAGCGGTTGCACCGTGCATTTCGTCGATAGCGGCATTGACAGCGGCGCGGTCATTGCCCAGGCGCGGGTGCCAGTATTGGCGGACGACACGGCGGAAGCGTTACAGGCGCGGATTGCGCCGGAGGAGCACCGCTTGCTGGTGGCGACGGTGGCGCGTTTGCTGGATGGCGATTCGCTATAATTGCGGCGCACACACTGCTTTACAGATTTACATACACATTGAGCGCTCAAGTGTATGTAAATGGCATTTGACGTTTGAGACAAAATTGATTTTACAAAGAGGATAACATGCTGAATATTTTGATTATTGGCGCGGGCGGCCGCGAACACGCCCTCGCCTGGAAATTCGCGCAGGACGCGCGCGTCGGCCAGATTTTTGTCGCCCCCGGCAATGCGGGTACGGCGGCGATGCAGCGGGTGCGCAATATCCCGCTCAGCCGCGTGGAAGATTTGCTGGCATTCGCGCAAAAGGAAAATGTCGGCCTCACCTTCGTCGGCGCGGAGGCGCTGCTGGTGGAGGGCATTGTTGATACTTTCCGCGCGGCGGGGCTGGCGATTTTCGGCCCCGACCGTCAGGCGGCGCAGCTCGAAGGCAGCAAGCGTTTCGCCAAGGATTTCATGCAGAAATATGGCGTGAAAACCGCCGCCTACGCCAGTTTCCGCGAGTTTGATGCCGCGCTCGCTTATGTGCAGGATTGCGCCTACCCGACGGTGGTGAAAGCAAGCGGTCTCGCGGCAGGCAAGGGCGTGGTCATTTGCCACAACCGTCTTGAAGCGGAAGCCGCGCTGCGGGCGATGATGGAATCGCGCCGCTTTGGCGAGGCGGGCGCAGAAGTGGTGATTGAGGAATTTCTCGATGGCTATGAATGCTCGCTGCTCTCTTTTTGCGACAGCCGCGCCATCGTGCCGCTGGTCAGCGCGCGCGACCACAAGACCATCGGCGAGGGCAACACCGGCGAGAACACCGGCGGCATGGGCGTCATCGCGCCGCATCCGCGTTTTGGCGAAGCGGAAATGGCCGCCTTTCGCCGCGACATTCTCGAACCGACGCTCAAGGGCATTCAGGCAGAAGGCATGGATTTCGCCGGTGTCATCTTCTTCGGCCTGATGGTGAACGCACGCGGCGTCTATCTGCTTGAATACAATATGCGTTTTGGCGACCCGGAAACGCAGGCGGTGTTACCGCTGATGCAAAGCGAACTGCTCGACGCGGTGCAGGCCGCACTCGACCGCCGCCTCGATGACAGCGCCTTCCGCTGGCAGGACGCGCACGCCTGCTGCGTCGTCGCCGCTTCCGCCGGGTATCCGGGCGAATTTCGCACAGGCTTGCCGATAACCGGGCTTGAGCGCGCGCGCTTTCACGGGCTGGTGTTCATCGCAGGCGCTAAACAGGAATGCGGCGAAATGCAAACCAGCGGCGGGCGTGTCTTGAACTGCGTCGGCGTCGCCCCAACCGCCAGCGAGGCGCGGCAACAGGCCTACGACGCCATCGCGCAAGTGCAGTTCGACGGCATTACTTGGCGCCGCGACATCGGCCAATGAAAAAACAGCACATCGAAGCGCTGCTCGCCGCCAACGCCCGCTGGGCGGAAGACTTCGCGCGCGACAACCCCGGCATCTTCGACGCCCTCGCGGCGCAGCAAAACCCCGCCTACCTCTGGATTGGCTGCTCGGACAGCCGCATCCCGGCGAACCAGGTGATGGGGCTCTTGCCGGGCGAAGTCTTCGTGCACCGCAACGTCGGCAACCTCGTGCACGCGATGGACATCAACTGCCACAGCGTCATCCAGTACGCGGTGGACGAGCTGCAAGTGAGCGACATCATCGTCGGCGGCCACTACGACTGCGGCGCGGTCAAGGCGGCGCTCTCCATGAAAGACCACGGTATGCTCAACCACTGGCTAAGCAGCATCAAGGACATCTACAACGGCAACCGCGCCAACTTCGCCCTTGCCGACGAACAGGGCAAAATTGACCGCCTGTGCGAGCTGAACGTCATCGAGCAGGTGAAAAACGTCTGCAAATCCAACGAAGTACAACGCGCCTGGGCGCGCGGGCAACAGCTCTTTGTCCACGGCCTCATCTACAGCGTGCACGATGGCCGCCTGCGCGACCTGCATTGCTCGGTGGACAGCAACGACGCGCTCGAAGAAATCTACCGTTTCAAGCACTAACCCGGACGCCCCTCCGCAAAAAACAAAGACCACAGCAAACAGCCATGAAAAAAACACTCGCCCTCCTCATCCTCCTCGCCATCGCCCCCGCCCGCGCCGCCGACTTCCAGCCCGCACCGCCGCCCGCCGACGTACAAGAAGCGCTCATCGCCGCGCTGAAAAACGGGCGCAACACCGCCGCGATGGTCGAATACATCGACGCCATTGCCACCGTCCCCTTCTCCAGCGACATCTACGAAATCAGCTTCAAGGGCGGCAATAACGAAATCCTCTACGTCAGCAAAGACGGCGGCTACATCTTCCAGGCGGACATCATCGCCGTGCCGGACGCACTCAACATCACCCGCGAACGGCGCGAAGCCATCGCCGCCGCCAAAGGCCTGGCGACCGAAGAAGCCCCCACCCCACCCGCCGCCAAAAGCGCGGACGACCCGCCCGCCAAACCCGGCAAAAAACCCGGCGATGGCCAATTTGCCGCGCTTGCCAGCGAGCTCGCCCTGAAAGAAGTCAAAGGCGACGGCAAACGCCGCCTCTGGCTTATGACCGCGCCCGACTGCGATATGTGCAAAACCCTCGAAGAACAAATCGCCAACATCACAGACGTCACCCTCTACCGCTACCTCTACACCGCGGACGACAGCACCACCCAGCGCGCCATCGCCATCCGCTGCCACCACAACCCGAACGAAGCCCTGCGCGACTACCTCCTCTACAGCCTCGCCAGCGAGGCCAAGCCGGACGAAACCTGCGCCAGTGCCGCCGCCGACAAACAAAAACGCATCCGTGACGAAATTGGCGAACACGCCGACCGCGCCGAACTGCCGGTACTGTTCTTCCCGGACGGCGAAGAAACCCGCGTGCTGGCTGCCGACAGCGACGAACTCGACCGCTGGATTACCATGCACCAGACCGCCAAAGCGGACGACGATAAAACAGAAAACACCCCGGCAGGCGACAGCAGCGGCGACACCCCGCCCGCGACTGACACCGCCCCCGCCACACCAGAAAACAGCGAAGACAGCGACCCCGCCCCGACCGGCAGCGCGGTGGACATCAGCAACAACAGCGCCGACCGCCCTGCCCCGCTGGATGCCAAGCAAAACCCGCAACCACCCGCCAGCGACAGCACCACCGCCCCGGCAACGGACGACAAGCGCCCGCCCGCGGTACAAGTCGTGCGACCACGGCCCTAAACCGTACCGGCACCAATCACCCGAGGAAACCCCATGACCCCACCCATCCAGGCCGTTGCCTTCGACAAGGACGGCGTCACCTTCGACTCCGAGCGCATCTACGCCGAAGCGCTGTTGCAAACGCTGGCCGAATTGCCGCAACCGCCTGCCGACCCCGCCGCCGTGGTCGCTTCATGCAGCGGCTTGAGCTGTGCCGCGACGGCGGCGCTGTTGCAGGAAAAACTCGGCGCGGCGGTGGATATGGAAGCGTTTTTCCAGCGCTGGTTTGCCCACCGCGACGCCATCATCGCCACGCGCGGCGTGCCGTTCATGCCGGGGGCGGACGCGCTGATTGAGGCGCTGTATGCGGCGGGTTATCCGCTGGCGCTGGTCACGGCGGACGACCTCGATAATCTTCTCGCCGATTTTCAGCGCAGCACCAAGCCGGAGCTGTTGCAGCGTTTTTCGGTGGTGATTACCGCCGAAGATGTCGCCAACACCAAGCCCGACCCCGAACCCTACCAGCGCGCCGCCGCCTATTTGGGCGTCGCGCCGCAGGCGATGCTGGTGCTGGAGGATTCGGATGTGGGCGCGCAGGCGGCGCTGGCCGCCGGTTGTCCGGTTTTCCTGCTGGCGGCCGACCGTCAGCCCGCGCCGCAGATTGCGCAGGCGGTGCGGCGCATCATCCGCGATCACGACGCGGTGCGGGAGGTGCTGTTATGAAGCCTGTAATCAAGGCGGTCGCGCTCGACAAGGACGGCGTGACTTTTGATACGGAGCGCCTGATTTACCGCGCTTTTCGCGAGCTGATTGCGCGCGAGAAGCTGCCCATCGAACCGGAGCTGTTTGCGGAGCTGGTCGGCAAGCCGCCGGAGGTTTATCTCAAGGTGCTGGGCGAGGCGCTGGGGCAGGAGATGGCGCTGGATGATTTCATCGCGCACTGGTTCGCGCTGCGCGACGAGATTTTCTCGGTGGAAGGCGCGCCGTTCATGCCCGGTGCCGACCGCCTGATTGAGTATTTGCACGGCGCGGGCGTGCCGCTGGCACTCGTTACCGGTGATTTCCGCCGCAATGTCGAGCAGGATTTTGCCCGCAGCACCCGCCCGGCGCTGTTCCAATGCTTTGATGTGGTGATTACCCATGATGATGTCGCCCGCCCCAAGCCCGACCCGCAGCCGTATCAAATGGCGGCAGCAGCGCTCGGCGTCGCCCCGGAGAACCTGCTGGTGGTGGAGGATTCGCCGCCCGGCGTGCTGGCGGCGGTGGAGGCGGGCTGCCGTACCCTGATTTTGCCGGGTTACGGTATGATAATGCCCGATTTGGCGGCGCGCGCCTGGCGCACCGTTTCTCACCATGATGAAGTCCGCGAGCTGTTCGATGCCCACCGTGCCTGAAGAATTGCGCCTGGCCAAAGGCGGCGACACCCTCACCGTAACGTTTGCCGGAACGCCTTACCCGCTCAGCGCCGAGTATTTGCGCGTCTGCTCGCCCTCTGCCGAGGTGCGCAACCACGGCGGCGCGTGGACGCTGGTTGCGGGACGGCGCAAGGTGCTGATTCGCCGCGTCGAGCCGGTTGGCAGCTACGCAGTGCGGCTGTACTTCAGCGATGGCCACCACACCGGCATTTACACTTGGGAAACGTTGCACGATTTGGCGGTAAACGCCGACGACTACTGGCAACGCTATCTGCACGCCCTCGCCGCCGGGGGCAAAACACGGGACGAAAAATGAGCGAAAAAGAGCAAACCCACTTCGGCTACGAAACCATTGATTCAGAAGAAAAAGAAGGGCGCGTTGGCGCCGTGTTTGATTCCGTCGCAGGCAAATACGACCTGATGAACGACGTCATGAGCGCGGGCATCCACCGCGCCTGGAAAAACTGGTACGTCTGGCAGACCGGCGTCAAGCCGGGCGAGGCAGTGCTGGATTTGGCGGCGGGTACGGGCGACATCACCCTGCGCCTCGCCAAACGGATGCGCGGCAAGGGCGCGGGCGCGGACATCGAAGGGCGGCTGGTCTCGTCCGACATCAACGCGGCGATGCTGAAAATCGGCGAAGAGCGCCTGACCAACAAAGGCTGGCTGAAAAACCTCGAATTTGTCATTGCCAACGCCGAAGCGCTGCCGTTCGCCGACAACAGCTTTGACCTCATCACCATGGCGTTCGGCTTGCGCAACGTCACCCATCAGGACAAGGCGCTCGCGGAAATGGCGCGCGTGCTGAAGCCGGGCGGGCGGGTGCTGGTACTCGAATTTTCCCGTCCCAAAAACGCCGTCATCAACCGCTTCTACGACTGGTACAGCTTCACCTTCCTGCCGAAAATGGGCGCGCTCATCGCCAAGGACGCCGACAGTTACCAATACCTCGCCGAATCCATCCGTATGCACCCGCCGCAAGAAGAGCTGAAAGCGATGTTCGCCGCCGCCGGACTCGCCGACTGCGAATACCAGAACCTCAGCAACGGCATCGTCGCCATCCACAAAGGAGTCAAACCCCATGCTTGAAACCTTTATCAACGGCCGGGTGCTGGCGCGCCTCATCAACAGCGCCCTGCGCCTTGACCCGGCGGCGCGCGACAAACTGGCGGCATTAAACGGCCGCCGCATCAGCCTTGACCTCGGCTGGGGCGAACGCCCGTGGCTCATCGAAATCCACGACGGCGAGCTCCAATTCTCCGACGACCACGCCACCCTCTGCGACGTGCGTCTTTCCGGCAACCTGAGCGGCTTCCTGCAACTGTTCAAAAAACCGGCAAACAGCAGCACGCCGCCGCGCGGCAAACTCTACATCGAAGGCGACCTGCACGCCGCGCAACAATTCCAGCGGGTCATGGCCGACCTCGCGCCCGACTTTGAAACCGTCTTCCGCGAGCGCTTTGGCGACCGTTTCGGTGCATTCCTCGCCGACGCCGCGCGCCGCCTGCAAGCGCACGGCGAAGCGGGCAAAGCAGCGGTTGAGGCCAAACTGCGCGCCTTCCTCAGCGAAAACGGCTGCGCCACCCGCGCGGACGCTGCCGACTTCGCCCGCCGCGTCCAGGCGCTCACTGCACGCCTTGCTCGCCTCGAAACCCGCCTTGCCACGGAGAACTGATTGCCGATGCTCGCCTCCACCCGGCGCATGTACCACATCGCGCGCGTCCTCATCCGTTACCGCCTGCACGAACACCTGCCGGACGAAGGCGCCTTCCGCTGGCTGCGCCGCCTCGCTCGCCTCCACCCCGCCCATTACCGCCGCGACAACGCCGACGCCAGCCTCGGCAAACGCCTGCGCCTCGCGCTGCAAGACCTCGGCCCCATCTTCGTCAAACTGGGGCAAACCCTCTCCACCCGCCCCGACCTGCTCTCGCCCGACCTGCTCGCCGAACTGAGCCAGTTGCAGGACAAAGTGCCGCCGTTCCCCGGCGCACAAGCGCGCACCATCATCGAAGCGGCGCTGGGCGAACCGATAGACGCCGTCTTTGCCGCCTTTGACGAGAACGCGCTCGCCTCCGCCTCCGTCGCCCAAGTCCACGCCGCGACCCTGTTGAGCGGCGAAGACGTCGTCGTCAAAGTGCTGCGCCCCGGCGTCGAAAAAGCCGTCGCCGCTGACATCGCGCTGATGTACCAACTGACGCGATTGGCGAACTGCACCAGCGACGGCCGCCGCCTACGCCCGGTCGAAGTCGTGCGCGAATTCGAAAACACCCTCGCCAACGAACTCGACCTCATGTTTGAAGCGGCGAACGCCAGCCAACTGCGCGCCAACTTCAAAAACTCGCCGCTGCTCTACGTCCCCGAAGTGCACTGGCGCTACTGCCGCAAAAACGTGATGGTGATGGAGCGCATCCGCGCCACCAACATCGCCGACGAAGCCGCCATCCACGCCGCCGGTACCAACATGAAAGTACTCGCCGAACGCGGCGTCGAAATATTTTTCACCCAAGTCTTCCGCGACAGCTTCTTCCACGCCGACATGCACCCCGGCAACATCTTCGTTTACACCGACCAGCCGGAAACCCCGCGCTACTGCGCCATCGACTTCGGCATCATGGGCTCGCTCACCCCGGAAGACCAGCACTACCTCGCCGAAAACTTCCTCGCCTTCTTCAACCGTGACTACCGCCGCGTCGCCGAACTGCACGTCGAATCCGGCTGGGTCCCGCGCGACACCCGCGTCACCGACTTCGAAGCCGCCATCCGCAAAGTCTCCGAACCCATCTTCGGCAAACCCATCAAAGAAATCTCCTTCGGCGCCTTCCTCGTCAGCCTCTTCCAGACCGCGCGCCGCTTCAATATGCACATCCAGCCGCAGCTCGTCCTCCTACAAAAAACCTTCTTCAACGTCGAAGGCCTCGGCCGCCGCCTCTACCCCGAACTCGACCTGTGGACGACCGCCAAACCGGTGCTGGAAGCGTGGATGAAAACCCAAATCGGGCCGCGCGCCGTACTCAAACAAATGCGCTACCACGCGCACGAATACGCCAAAACCCTGCCGCAACTGCCGCTGCTCGCCACCCGCGTACTACAACAACTCGACCAGCCGCCACCGCGCCCCACGCGACAACGCACCAACCCGCGCCTGCTCGCCGGCACCCTGCTGCTCATCGCCGCCGCCGCGCTGTGGATCGCGGGCGACCCGCACGGCATCGCCCAACACGCGGCGCTCGCCGCGATGGCCGTAGTCGGCATCTGGCAGTGGCTAAAACCCGGCGGAACCTGAACCCTGTAGGGTGGGGCTTGCCCCACCGGACAACCCGCAAAAATTTGGTGGGTCAAGACCCACCCTACGACCGTACATAAACCCGCAAACCCAAACCGGAGACCAAACTCATGCTACGCAGCAGCGACACCCGCGCCCAAAGCGATTCCGAAAAATGGCACAAATACACCGGCACCAACATCCTGCCGATGTGGATCGCCGACACCGAATTTCTCGCCGCGCCGCCCATCCTTGACGCCCTGCGCGACCGCCTCGACCACGGCGTCTTTGGCTACGGCTACCGCCAGCCGCGATTCGTCAACGCCGTCAAAAAACACTGCCACGACCGCTACGGTTGGCACATCGAAGACGACTGGATCCTGCCGCTGACCGGCGTCGTCCCCGGCCTCAACTTCAGCCGCGCCATCAGCCAACTGCACGGCAAAAACCGGGCCGTCCTCGTTGAGCCCGTCTATCCGCACCTGCGCAAACACCCGGCACTGTTGCCCGGCTTCAGCGACAGCGGCTCGCCCTGCAAACTGGAAAACGGCCGCTGGGTGCCGGACTTTGACGCGCTGGAAGCCAACATCAACGACGACACCGGCCTGCTGCTCCTCTGCCACCCGCACAACCCGATTGGCCGCGCCCACACCGACGACGAACTCGCGCGCTACAGCAGCATCGCCGAAAAATACGACCTCATCGTCTGCGCCGACGAAATCCACTGCGACCTTATCCTGAACGGCAGCCGCCACCGCCCGTTTGCCAGCCTCGGCGACGACCAGCGCAGCCGCACCATCACCCTGATGGCGGCGAGCAAAACCTGGAACATCGCCGGACTCTCCTGCGCCTTTGCCATCATCGCCAACCCCGAACTGCGCCGCGACTTCCAGCGCGTCAGCGCGGGCATGACCGGCGACGTAAACGTGCTCGGCATGACCGCGACCATCGCCGCGCTCGAACACGGCGAACCGTGGCGACAAAAAATGCTGAAATACCTGCGCGAAAACGCCGCTCTCACCGAACGCCGCATCAACGCCACCGGCAAACTGCACATGACCCCGGTGGAGGCAACCTACCTCGCCTGGATCGACGCGCGCGATCTTGGCGTCGAAAACCCGCAGAAATTTTTTGAACAACACGGCGTCGGCATGAACGACGGCGCGGACTTTGGCGCGCCCGGCTTCGTCCGCCTCAACTTCGGCTGCCCGCGCGAAATGCTGGAAGAAGCACTGGAGCGCATCGAAATCGCCGTCACCAAGCTAACACACGCCTAATAAAGCCCTCCTACAATGCGCGCCATCGGAAGCAGACACGCCGCCGATACGAACCCAAAATCCAGGAGTTAGCCAAATGACCAAAACCCTACTCGCCCTCGGCCTCACCGCCCTCATCGGCAACACCCCTGCCCTTGCCGGACACGGCCATGACCACGACCACAAAGGCCCGCGCAAGGACATCATCGCGCTGGAGCAAAGCAAAATCAGCGCCGCGCAAGCCATCGCCATCGCCGAAAAAGACACGGGTGCCACCGCCGACAACCTCGAACTCGAACTCAAACGCGGCAACGCCGTCTATGAAATCGACCTGCACGACGACAAACAAGAATACGAAATCCGCGTTGACGCCATCAGCGGCGAAATCACCGCGCGCCAAAGCGAGTACGAAGACAAACTGCCACGTCGGGGTACCATCACCCTCGCCCAGGCGATAGAAACCGCCGAAAAAGAGACCGGCGCCAAGACCGTCGAAGCCGACCTTGAAGGCAAACGCGGCGGCCTCATGTATGAAATCGAGCTGCTCGGCAACGACACCCGCTACGACGTGGACATCAGCGCCGACGACGGCAAAGTGCTGCGCAAAGACGAAAAAAAGCGCCCGCCGCGTATGGGCGGCATGAAAGACGGCCAAACCCCGCCGCCCCCGCCCGCTGACGCCCCGGCAGCCGCAGCGTCCGCCGCCCAATAAACCCGGCGCGGATCACCACCATGACATAAAGCACGGGGTGGCCGGGAAAACCTGGCCACCCCAAAACGTGTTTACATACACCTTGAGCGCCCAAGTGTATGTATAACCGCCCACCGAAAGCCCCATAACCCCTAAAAAACCCCGATGCGCATCCTCCTTGCCGAAGACGACCGCATGATCGGCGAAGCCGTCCATGCCGGGCTGAAAGACGCCGCCTACGCCGTGGACTGGGTCAAAGACGGCGCGATGGTGCTGCGCGCCGCCGAAAGCGAAAACTACGACCTCATCCTGCTCGACCTCGGCCTGCCGAAAAAAGACGGACTGGACGTGCTTGCCGAACTGCGGCAAAACGCCGCCACCCCGGTACTCATCCTCACCGCGCGCGACGACCTCGACAGCCGCCTGCGCGGCCTCGACGGCGGCGCGGACGACTACCTCGTCAAACCCTTTGAATTGGCAGAACTGCTGGCGCGAATGCGTGCCGTGCTGCGCCGCCACAGTCAGCACAGCGCCAACAACGAACTCGACAACGGCATCATCACCCTGAATCCCGCCACCCGCGAAGCACGCCGCCACGACGACGGCGAAACGCGCCAGCTCACCGCGCGCGAATACACCATCCTGCACGCGCTGATGCAGCGTCCTGGCCACATCCTCTCGCGCGCCGAGCTGGAAGACAAAACCTACGGCTGGGGCGAAGAAGTGGAAAGCAACGCCATCGACTACCTCATCCACGCGCTGCGTAAAAAACTGGGTGCGGATAGCATCCGCAACGTACGCGGCGTCGGCTGGTGCGTCGCCCGCAACGGCAGGTAGAGGCGATTAGCGCAGCGACAAGTTATTGCTCGCGCAGCGAGAGACCGCCCGCTCGCAACCCGTCCATTCATGACCGCCCTGCAAAACCTGCTGAAACCGCAGAACAGGACTTGCCGCGCCGACACGAACGGTTGCGGAAACAAATACGCATCACACCGCCGAACCGCCCCCTCCCCCCGTGGGAGAGGGCAGAGTGGGGTTTATCGTGGCACGCACGCAGACCGCTCATTCATGAGCTCCGGGGACAAAAACATCGGGCATGGAAGCCCGACCTACAGCCGCGGCAAGGTTCAGGCGGCGTTGAAGCGCAGTACCCATCAAATCAGCCCTCAACGCACGCATTACCAGACATTGCAAGTGGATGAATTTTGGGCGTTTGTCGGCAAAAAGCGTAACAAAGTCTGGCTGATTTATGCTTATGACCAGGCGGGCGGGGAAATTGTTGCCCATGTGTGGGGCAAACGGGATTTAGCGACGGTTATGCAGCTAAAACAGCGCCTGAAAGCATTGGGCGTTACTTATGACCGAATTGCTACGGACAACTGGGCGGCTTTTCTGAAAGCCTTTCAGGATGATGAGCATCAGGTGGGGAAGAGATATACCGTCGGCATTGAGGGAAATAACTGCCGTTTGCGCCAACGGATGCGCCGCGCAGTGCGTAAAACCTGCTGTTTTTCCAAGAAGATGTTCTATCACGTTAAGGCATTTGCCATCGGTTTTTTCTATATCAATTACGGGCGCGTTTGAGGCAGCATACTTTTTAGGACACCACCAAAATTAATACAGCAAAGCAAAAAACCGCCTTTTCGGCGGTTTTTTCATTTTAACGCTGTCAAACCCCGAACCCACCCTCACTGGCACAGACCAACACATGGTAGTCATCAATACGCAATACACCTTACACCATGACATGTACGGGGCAATCACAGTAATGGGGGACTTCCCCTTAGGCTGCCCTTCGCCATGCGATGATATTTTTCTTGGTTTTGTGTTCGCTTCTTTGCCAGTTACCAAACAGCTTTAATTCAATTTAATTCATTCGACCAATTCGCCTGCTGCACTAAAATATCCAATTGGCGGCAGCTTTGCGCCAATTTGTCCGCTTCTTTACGAAGCTCTGCAATATTTACCGCGGACACATAGCGCAATTCGCTGCGGCTATAGCGGGAATTATCCGGCATTGCCGCTTCGCACAAAGCAATTAGCATCGAACATTCCCGTATCAAGCCATCGCGGCGGGCAAGTGCTTCTAGCATCGGTGTACCATCTGCCAAGACAATTTGCTGATTGCTGCGGTTAATAGCAACGACTAATGTTTCCAGCCGTTCGGCACAGCGGCGATATTCTTTCAGCAATTCCGCGACGGATTCCGCCGGCGTTTCGCCTTCCTGATAAAGGGCATTTTGTTTCATCCGCTCACGAATTTGCACCAATCTGCGCTGCAAATCGGCGCGTTCCATTAAGGCTTCAGCCAATTTCATGAATTTCTCCTGTATTTATTTAGTGATAATTCAGCCGCAATAATTCTGCCCAAATTTCTTCTTTGGCATCTTTCAGGTCTTTGCTTTTTACGGTAATTGCCGCTTCGTCATGATGCGCCACTTTGGGCAAACGCGCCAAAAATTCTTCAATATCCTGCGGTATGAGAAAACGGCCATGCAAATCATAGCCGACATTAAGCAAGCGCCCCGGAACTTTCGCCATGCGGTCATGCAAATGGCCATAGAGGTGATACCAGCCTTTATGGCAGCCGTCCCATTCCTGTATCGGGTAATGAAAAAGAATAAGCGGCTCGCTCATCATTTCCAGATGCAGTTTCAAATAATGCTGCACCGATGCCAATATGGGCTGGCCATCATTTTTGAGCGTCGTCAGGAAATATTTGTTGTTCTTCATAATCACGTTGTCGTGATTGCCGTATATCAAATGATGCTGCCCATTCAAGCGGCGCAATACTTTCACAATGGCGGTAATATCGCGCGCAAAGGAGAGGTCGCCGAGGTTATAGACAATATCTTCCGGTTGTACGGTTTCATTCCAGTAGCGAATCAGCGCCTCATTCATTTCGTCCACATCACCATATTGGCGGAATTGCGGGCAGAATTTGGCAATATTTTGATGCGAGAAATGCAGGTCGGAGGTGAAATAGATGTTGCACATGGTTTTACTCAATCATGTTTTCCAGATAGCGCTGGATAAAGGCGATTTTTTCCTGCTCACCCAGCGTGTTGAAGGTGTCGCGTTGTTCGCGCAGGTAATCCACCAGCGGATAGTATTCTTCATCAACGTGCTTTTTGTCCAGCTTGCGTCCCAAGCTGTTTTCGTTGCTGCGGCCAAAGAATTTGGAAACGAGGTAATACGGTGATTTCAGTTTGCACAGCGTTTCTTTCGTTGCGGCATCAAAGACCATAAAACCTTCGTGTTTGACCGTTTTTAGCAGCGCTTTCAGTTCGCCGAAGGTAATATTTTCCAGCATCGGCGGGCGTTGCAAGCCGTATGCGGCGGCGATGTTATTTACTTCGTCTTCGCGGAATTGGCGGCCAGTCGCCACATCTATCACACCAATCAGCGTTTCGCCGAGTCTTTCCTGAATGATATGCACGTCTTTGGCGTCGGTGATTTCAAAGAGGAAGGTATGGTTTGGATATGCCTTGAATAATGCTTCATATTGGCAGCAATGGCTTTCCACCATTTTGGCGAAATCGCTATCGAGTGAGCCGGTGGTGGAATAAATCACTTGATGGTTAAACGCTGCCGCATGGCTTGGGTGTTCCGGCGGCAATGCCACATAAGTACAGCAACCGAGGAAGCCATTGATTTTGACGACGGCATCGACGCGCTGCGCGTCGTCAAGATGCAGCGGATATTTGCTGTCTTTGGCGATGCGTTCGGAGTAGTTAAATTGTTTTTTGAACGGGCGGACAATGATGCGGTTATGGTTATCTATTACCAGTCCGCGCATTTCCCGTAGCGCTTCGTCAAAGCGGTTATCGTAAAAGACGCTGCGCTTGTATTTCAGCACAGAGAGTTCCGGGTAGCGCTTGGTGATTTTGGCAACGAAATCGCGCCGTCCCAGGCGCAGGTATTTTTCCGTCACCCAGGTGTGTTGGTTTTCGTCGTAATCGAGTTCACGTTGGCTGAATTGTTGCATTTCTTCTATCAGGGCAGCGGTTTCAGCATTCATCGGTTGCATTGCCTTGACGTGGATTTCTTCGCGCAGGCGGTTGTTGTTTAATTTGATATAGGCGGCGAGGACATCCGCTTCTTTCACGCCGTGGTGATTTGGGTAAAAGTTATGCAGACGATAGACTTCGACCAGCAATCCATGTTTGCGCGCCTGCTGCATCAGGTGAATGCAGGCAGAGCCTTTTTGGTTGGTGTTGGAATTGATGATGAGCATCGGCTGCTGCGGGTTTTGTTTTGCCCGTTTGCAAGCATTGAGCATCATTGCCTGTCCTTTACGTTGTGCCTGTTCGATGCCATCCACAGTAAAGCGGTAATTGCCGTTTTCATCGGTCATCAGCAAATCGTTTTCGATGTGGATGATTTCCGCATCCGGGTATTGTTTTTGGAAGGCGTTAATTTGTTCTTGCGCGAAGGTGCTTTTGCCTGAGCCTTGGTGACCGCGCAGGAGGATGAATTTTTTCATGGGTTCTTTTTTAGTATTGGTTAAAACGTA
>NZ_CALJAH010000328.1 GCF_938028185.1 uncultured Cardiobacterium sp.
TGAATAAGATAAGGTTTATAAAGGATTATTTCTCCGTCAAAGAAGGCTAATAGCCTCCATTTTGTCCTATAGAAGCAATGTCCTCTAAAACAGCCTCCATTTTGTCCTATACGCCTCGCTTGGCAAGTTTTGTCGTGAATGAAGTTAGACACCATAAAAAACCCCTCGCTTTATAAGTGAGGGGTTGAAGCTATCGCATCAGCGGCAAATCCGGTAATCACGCCGCTTGGCGACGCCAGTATTTATGGCATTCCCGGCATTGGCGCGGGTTGGGCATTTTGCATCCGCTCTTTGGTCCAATAGCTACGCGGATCTTCCGTCGTCGGCGCCGGGGTGGCGGTCGAGCTGTCCGAGGCATCCGGCATAGCAGGGGTTTCCGGCGGTGGCGGTGCGATAAAGTTTTCGCGGCCTCCACCACCGCCACAGGCGGCGAGAGCACTGAGGGAGAGCAAGGCAATCGTCAGTGGTGTCGTGGTTTTCATAAGGACCTCTCTTGGTTGTGGTGAAGCGGGGTGATGTTATGTGGTCGGTAATGCCTGCAACTGCATTGCATCGCTCAGCCACAGCACGTCGTTCACATCGCGACGGGTGATGCGCGCCAGATCAGGGCGGTCAAGGTAGCGCGCGGGGTTGGTGATGACCATGCCGAGCGCGTCTTCTACCGCGAGGTGCATGTAGCGGATGGCGTTTTGCACGCATTGCAGCAGGGTGACGTGCGCGCCGGCAAGCGAGCCGTGTTCGTTGACCAGGCGGTCTTTTTCGACGAAGACGCGCACCCCGCCCGGCAGGGTAAATTCGCGGATATCCGTGCCGATGGTGTGCATCGAGTCGGTGACGAGGATAAGGCGGTCTTTGCCGATGAGTTTGCAGGCGGCGGCGAGCGAATACGGGTCGCTGTGGACGCCGTCGGCGATGATGCCGCAGTAGAGGCGCAGTTCGGCGGCACTGCCGATAACGCCCGGTTCGCGACCCACCAGCGGCGGCATGGCGTTATAGAGGTGGGTGACGCCGCCGAGACCTTCGGCGAAAGCGCGCTGCATATCGGCTTTCGCCGCCATGGTGTGCGCGGCGTTAACGCGGATGCCAAGCTCGCGGATGCGGCGAACGGTGCCCGCCGGGACGCGTTCCGGCGCCAGCGAGATGATGCTGTGTTGCAGGTCGGCGGCGTATTTTTCGTAGCAGGCGAAGTCTTTGTCATCGGGGGCGCGGATGAGGCGCGGGTCGTGTGTACCGTGTTTTTCCGGATGGATGAAGGGGCCCTCGAAATGGCCGCCGAGGATGCCGTGCACATGGCGGCTTGCTTCGGCAATAGCTGCGATGCCGCGCAGGTAGTTGTCCTGCGTGTCGCAGATGAAGGTCGGCAGCATGGCGACGGTGCCATAGGTGCGGTGCGCGGCGAGAATGTGCGCCAGACCTTCTGCGTCACAGTGCTGGTTCACCAGATAACCGCCGCCACCGTTTGCCTGTGTTTCGATGAAGCCGGGGCTGAGGATGCCGCCGCCGAGGTGATGCACGGTAGCGTCTGCCGGGATGTCGCCCATGGCGGCAACGGCGAGGGTTTTGTCGTTTTCCACGAGCAGGGCGTGGCCTTCGAGCAGCACGTCGCGGTGATAGATGCGGGCGCCGGTGTATGCGGTTTTCATGGTGTGTCTCCGTGGTGATAAATGGTGCGGGCATTGTACGCCGATTGGCTCATCCCGGCGGGTGCGGGCAGTGGGCAGATGCGGTGCTCACATCAGCGTGCCGTGCGCCCGGCGGAAGTGTTCCAGCGCCGTCTTGCGCGCCCGCCAGTCCGGCTGCACCGCCTGCATCAGCGCGTAGAAGGCGGGGCTGTGGTTGTGTTCCTGTAAATGGCAGAGTTCGTGAATGATGACGTGCGCGATTAGCGCGGGCGGGTACTGGATGAGGCGGCTGTTCAGGGTGAGGATGCCGTCGCGGCGGCAGTTGCCCCAACTGCGGCGCATCGCGCGGTACCGCAGCGGCGGCAGTGCGCGCACCCACGGGCAGCGCGCCGCTTCAAACGCGACCATGCCGGGCAAATGGGCGGCGCTTTGTGTCTGGTGGAAGCGACGGAAGGCGGCGGCAAGTGTCGCCGCGTCGCTGCGGACGGCAATCAGGCTGTCGCCTGCGCGGTGGATGTCGCGCGCGGCGGTGTCGCGCAGCACGAGGCGCAGCGGCACGCCCAGGAGCCAGTGCGTGCTGCCGTCGGCGTAGGGCGAGGGACGCGCCGCCTGTGTTTCCAGCGAGCGGGCGCGCGCGGCCAGCCAGTCGAGGTGTTCGTGGATGAAGCGCAGGATGTCTTCTGTCTTGCTGCGCGGCGGGTGCGAGAGGTAGATGTTGCCGTCGGCTTCCACGGTCAGGCGCAGGCGGCGGTTGTTGCGTCGCGGCGGTCGGCAGTGGATGCGCCAGGTTTGTCCGGCGTGCGGGATGTCGAGAATGGCGGGTTTCATGCGCGCTTTATTCGCCGCGCAGTTGTCGCCGTTCGTTGAGGATTTGGTTGATGTCGTACGGTGGTTCGCCGAGGGCGCGCAGTTTTTCGATGGCGGCGTCGTTGCCGAGGCGCAGCGACTGGCGGTAGTCCGCTTTGCGCTCTTCTGCCGGGGTGTCGGCGTCGGCAAGGTCAGCGTGTTTTTGGTAAGCCAGGGCGACGGCGGGGGTGTCCTGCGGGTTGGGTTCGATTTGGTAGTCGTAGTTTTCGCTGACGCGCTGGTAGAGCAGGCGCGCGCGTTCGCGGTCGGCCGCAACGCCTTCGCCGTTCTCAAACATCGCCGCCAGCGCCATGTTTGCCGGGATGCTGCCCGCCATGCTGTACCAGCTGTAGGCTTCGGTCAGGTTTTGCGGCACGTTTTCGCCGTGGCGGTAGATGTCACCGAGGGCGGTGGCCGCTTTGGCGTCGCTTTTGGTGCTGTCGTAGTTGATGAGTGCGGCTTTGCGGTAGTGTTCGCGCGCGGTTTTGGGCTCGCTTTGTCGCAGCAGTTCGGCGAGTTTGTAGTGGGCTTCGGCTTCGCCGAGGGCGGTGGCGGCTTGGTAATAGGTGCGCGCTTTGGCGGGGTCGCTGTCGCGGTAATGGTCGCCGAGGCGCAGCGCGGCGTGCAGTTCACCGCCCGCGGCGGCTTTTTGGTACCAGTCGCGCGCCTGTTCGGGTTGTCCGGCTTGCAGGAGGTCGCCCAGTTTCCAGGCGGCGCGGGCGCTGCCTGCTTCGGCGGCTTTTTGGTACCAGTCGCGTGCCTGGTCGGGGTCGCTGTTTTCTTCGTCGTGGTAGTGGTCGCCGAGGGCTTCCATCGCCGGGACGAACCCTTGTGCGGCGGCTTTTTCCAGCCATTCGCTGCCGTCATAGCCCTGGTCGTTCAGGGTGTTGCCGTAGGCGTTTTGTGCGAGCGGGTCGCCCTGTTCGGCGGCGGTTTTCAGGTATTTCTCGGCGGAGACGTTGTAGTCGCGTGCCTGGTAGAGGCGGGCGAGCTGGTAGGCGTAGCGCGGGGTGTCCGGGTGGGCGGCGTAGCTGTTTTCGCAGGCAAGGCGCAGTGTGTCCCAGGCGGTGTTGTCGTCGTCAAAGCGTGGCGGTTGTTCGACGCCACGCACGCCGGACGGGTTGCCGGGGTGCAGCGGGTCGGCGGCGCGGTCGCATTGGGCGGTGTCGTCATCGGCGTGGGCGAGCGGGACGGCCAGAAGGAGGGCGAGGAGGAGCGGGGTTTTCATGGGGTTCCTTTAGAGCGGGTTTGCGGGTTGTTTTATTGGGTAACGAGGTATGCGGGTTAACCCCATCGGTAGAACACAGACCTTGTTTACACTTTAACCTAAACACGTTGTTTACACCGAGG
>NZ_CALJAH010000329.1 GCF_938028185.1 uncultured Cardiobacterium sp.
TTTGTAAATGGTTGGAGTTGTTGTATGGGCAACGTGTCTGCCGCGAGTAACCCCACCCCAGCCCTCCCCCACAGGGGAAGGCGCTGTCCGGCGGACGGGCTACAGGGTGAGCAGTGCTTCTTCTTCGAGGAAGGCGGCGGCGCAGTTGCGGGTTTGCGGGTGGTTGAAGCAGGCGTTGCCCAGCGCGCGCAGGAGTGCCACGCAGCGTTCGCGCATTTCGCCCTGCCAGCTTTTGAGCGCGGTTTCAAAGGCGGGGTAGTAGCGGGCGCGTGCGGCTTTGCCCATGTGGCAGGCGTCGCCCTGCATGGTGAAGTCTTCGGGGCGCAGGGTGTGTTCGCGGAAGGCGTCGATGGTCCAGGATGTTACGAGCGGGCGCATGGCTTCGATGAGGTCGCAGGCGAGGGATTCGCGGTTGTGCGTGATGCTGTGGTAGTAGCCGATGCAGGGGTCCAGGCCGGTGAGGTGGATGTGGCGCACCATGGCGTAGTGCAGCAGGGTGTAGCCGAGCGAGAGGCCGACGTTGTACGGGTCGCGCGGCGGGTTGCGGTTGCGTCCGCTGAAGTGGAGGCTTTCTGGCAGGACGCTGGCGATAGCGGCAAAGGTGGCAGCGGCGGCGCTGCCTTCGATGCCGCGCAGGGTGGCGAGGTCGCTCACGGTTTTTTTGAGTTGGCAACGGCGCTGTTCGAGTTGTGCGAGGGATTCGTGGATTTGGTGTCCGCCGTGATGCGGGCGGGTTTGCAGGTCGCGCAAAAGTTCTTGTTCGCGCTGGATTTTTTCGGTAATCCAGGTTTGTGCCTGCTGGATGCAGAAGGGGTTGTCCTGGCTGAGGTGCGCCTGGGCGAGGCGGCGCAGGGCGTCTTTGCGCGCGCAGGGCAGGCAGATGGCGGGCTGTTGGCTGCGGCCGCTGAGGATGAGGACGCCGATGTCGTGAGCGCCCAGTTTGCCGAGGTCGGCGGCGCTCAGGGTGAGGTCGCCCTTGATGCAGATGCGGTCGATGAGGTGCAGCGGCAGGGTGCTGGCGCGTTCACCGTTTTCGTAGAAGACGAGGGTGTTGCCGGAGACGGTCATGCGGGTGTTTTTGCGGTCGATGTAGAGGGTGCTCATGGTGTTCTCCATTTAGATGATGAGCAGGGGCGCGTCGGCGGGACCGGCGGCTTTGGCTTTGCCGAGCAGGCGCGTTTCGGTCTGTTCGGTCACGCGGAAGATGTGCAGGCGGTCGGTGGCGGGGTCGAGTTGGGGCGGGATGGTGTAGAGGAGGCGGCGGTATTCGGCGTCGCTTAGCCAGCAGCAGAAGAGGGATTGTTGGCCGCCGGTGGCGTACCCCTGGAGGATGCGGCGCACGTGCGCCTGGGTGCGGGTGTCGCTGATGTCGTAGGCGATGAGGTACGGGGTGCGGTGCGGCATGGGGTGCGTCCGGCGGGTGCCTGGGGTGATGCTACGGCGGTGGGCGCGGTTTGTCCGTTGTGGCAATTTTGCCGGGGCGGGCATCTTGGCGTTCCCTGGTCGCCCGCTATATGATGCGGGCTTTTCTTTTGCAGGAGGTTTTATGCGGCAAGATTGGCGATGTGAGCCGGTGGATGCGGTTGCTGGCACGGTGCGCGTACCGGGCGACAAGTCTATTTCCCACCGCGCGATTATGCTCGGCGCGCTGGCAGAGGGGACGACCGAGGTCAGCGGTTTTCTTGAAGGCGAGGATTGTCTCGCCACCATGCGCGCATTTCAGGCGATGGGGGTGGAGATTGTCCACCACGGCGCGGGGCGGGTAACGGTTCACGGCGCCGGGCTGCACGGGCTGCGCGCGCCTGTCGCGCCGCTGGATGTCGGCAACAGCGGCACCAGTATGCGTCTGCTTGCGGGCGTGCTTGCCGGGCAGCCTTTTAATAGTGTGCTGGTCGGCGACAGTTCTTTGATGAAGCGGCCAATGCGCCGCGTCACCGAGCCGCTCGCCCTGATGGGCGCGGAAATCGCCACCAGCGAGGCGGGTACGGCGCCGCTGGTTATTCATGGCCGCACGCTGCATGGCATTGATTACACCCTGCCGGTGGCGAGCGCGCAGTTGAAGTCGGCGCTGCTGCTCGCCGGGCTGTTCGCCGACGGCACGACGCGGGTGACGGAGCAGGGTGTCAGCCGCGACCACAGCGAGCGGATGTTGCGCGGTTTCGGCGTGAGCGTTGAAAAGGACGGCGCGACGCTGGCGATTCGCGGCGGGCAGCGGCTTTCCGCCTGTGAGGTGGTAGTACCGGGCGATGTGTCTTCGGCGGCGTTTTTTTTGGTTGCCGGATTGATTGCGCGTGAGGGCGAGCTGCTGTTGGAGAACGTCGGCATGAACCCGACGCGCGCCGCGGTGGTCGAGATTTTGCGCGCGATGGGCGGCGATATTGAAATTTTGCACGCGCGCGAGGCGGGCGGCGAACCGGTCGCCGATTTGCGCGTCCGTCCGTCGCGTCTGCATGGCATCACGATTGATGAGGCGCTGGTGCCGATTGCGATTGACGAGTTTCCGATTTTGTTCATCGCCGCCGCTTGTGCCGAGGGCGAGACGCGGGCGACGGCGCTGCACGAGTTGCGCGTCAAGGAGAGCGACCGCCTCGCCACGATGGAGGCAGGTCTGCGCGCGCTCGGTGTGGATTGCGTGGCGGGTGCGGATTCAATGACGATTCGCGGCAAGGCGGGCACGGCGTTTTCCGGTGGCACGGTGGAAAGCCACGGCGATCACCGCATCGCAATGAGTTTTGCCACAGCCGCCTTGCGCGCCGCCGCGCCGATTGTGGTGCGCGATTGCGCCAATGTGGCGACGTCGTTCCCGTCCTTCCAGACGCTGGCGCAGGGTGTTGGCATGGTGGTGGGCGATGCGTAAGGTGATTACCGTTGATGGGCCGAGCGGCGTCGGCAAGGGCACGCTCTGCCAGACGCTCGCGCGCGAACGCGGCTGGGCGTATCTGGACAGCGGCGCGCTTTACCGCCTCCTGGCGTTACAGGCGCTCGCCACAGATAAAGTGGACGCGCCGGCGGCAGAAATCGCCGCGCTGGTCGGGGCGATGCAGATTGATTTCCGCCTGGACGAGCGCGGTTGCACGGTGCTGCTGGACGGCGCACCCGTCGGCAGTGCGCTGCGTACCGAGCGCTGCGGCAATGCCGCCTCGAAAATCGCCGCCTATCC
>NZ_CALJAH010000330.1 GCF_938028185.1 uncultured Cardiobacterium sp.
ATATGACTGTAGGTATCCATTTGCGGTCTCCTGCAAGGTTTTGATGTTTTTTGCAGTATCGCTTATGGATGCCTTTTTTTGTAGCTGTTGCACTTGAATTGTAAATTCGCCACATACACCTTGAGCGCCCAGGTGTATGTAAATTGCCAAACAACCGTAGGGTGGGGCTTGCCCCACCGTTAAAACCAAATACTCCGATGGCGGGTCAAACCTCACTCGCCATGCTAATCCCCAAATCTCATGAAAATCCGCTGTCTCCCCCTCATCCTACTTATCATCAGCACCACCCGCGCGGCCAGCCTCTGCGACGACCTTGATGCCGCGCCATCAGACCAACACACCGGCAATACGCCAGTGGTGCTGGTATCGCAGGATGGTGGTCTAGTCGCCGGACACTATCCGCCCAATCCATTTTCTCCGGACGTATCAAATCCGAACGGCAGTTACGGTCCTTCCATGTCCTATGTGTACGGGATGATGCCCAGAATCGTCGTCAAAACGGGAGAGAGCGCCCCGCAAAAAACCGAAAATTACGCGCATTACGAGCCTAACCCGGTACAGCGCGTGAGCGATGTGCCCGTTTCCACCTTCAGCATTGACGTTGATAGCGGCAGTTACAGCAACGTCCGTCGCATGATTGCACGCGAAGGCCGTCTGCCGCCAGCGGACGCAGTGCGTACCGAAGAAATCCTCAACTATTTCAACTATGACTATCCGCTACCGCAGGACGGCAAACCCTTCGCCATATACACGCAAATAGTGGATTCACCGTGGAAAAGACACGACAAACTCTTGCGTATCGCCATCCGGGCGGCAGACCTCGCCCCGGAAAAACGCCCGCCCGCCAACCTGGTCTTCCTTATTGACACCTCCGCCACGATGGACGCTCCGGACAAACTGCCGCTGGTGAAAAAAACCGTCTGCCATTTCGCCGAAGCCTTGCGCGCCGACGACCGCATCACCCTCATCGCCTTCTCCGATGACGTGCGCGAATTGCTGCCGCCCACATTTGGCGACCAGAAAGAAAAAATCGTCGCCGCCCTCAAGCCGCTGCGACCGCATGGCATGGCCGCGGGGGCGGACGCGCTGCACCTGGCCTACCAGGCTGTCAGGGAACACTACCAAGAGGACGGCATTAACCGCATCCTGCTTGCCTCCGATGGCGACTTTAACCGCGGCATCAGCAATTTGGAATTGCGCTGGTATATCGGCGACCAGCGTGGCAACCACATCGGGCTCACCATTCTCGGCTTCGGCACGGGCAATTACAACGATGCCTTGCTGGAGACGCTGGCAGACAAGGCAGATAACGGCAGCTATCACTACATTGACAACGAGGCCGAAGCAAAAAAAGTGCTGGTGCGCCAACTTACCCCGACGCTCACCACCATCGCGCGCGACGTAAAAATCCGCGTGGAATTTAACCCGGAAACCGTCAAAGAATACCGCCTTGTTGGCTACGAAAACCGCCTGCTTCATGAAGACTATTACGACAACGACGATGAAAACGCAGGCGACATCGGTGCGGGCGGGAGCGTTACCGCCCTCTATGCCATCACCCCGCAGGAAAAACCTTATTGGGGCGTTGCAAGCCGCTATCAGCAGCCACTTGCCGGCGACAAGGCAAACGAATATGGTTGGCTCAACCTGCGTTACAAAGACGCCGATGACGGCGAGCGGCAACCGCTGGAACAGCCCGTTATGGCAAGCAGCATCCCGCTTGAAGATGCCGATGCCTCCACCCGCCTTGCCATTGCCGCCGCCAGTTACGCGCAAGCGCTGAAAGACAGCGAACAAAACGGCGCGCTTGACTGGGCGGGCATCCTCCGCCTCGCCCAATCCGCCAAAGGCGAAGACCCCCACGGTGAACGCGCCGGATTGATTGCGCTGATTGAAAAGGCGCAAAGCCTGTCGGCGGGGAAGTAACCCAATAGATCCAATAGTCGCCGCCATTTACATACACCAACCCCGCTACCCTGTATGTAAACCAGCCAACACCAACCCGAAACCCCATGACCCCCGAAACCGAAATCCCCGCCCGCCGCAAGCCGCTCATCGCCCTCGTTGGCCGCCCGAACGTCGGCAAATCCACCCTCTACAACGCCTTCACCCGCAGCCGCGACTCGCTCGTCTCCGACACCCCCGGCCTCACCCGCGACCGCAACTACGGCGAAGCGCGGCTGGGGGAAATGCCCTGCCGCATCGTCGATACCGGCGGCCTCTTGCGCGACGAAGAAGACCAGATTGACCGCCGCGTGGACAAACAGGCGCGGGCGGCGGTGGAAGAAGCCGATGTCGTCGTCTTCGTCGTCGATGGCCGCGACGGCCTGACCGCGGTGGATGAAACCATCGCCAGCGAGCTGCGCCGCAGCCAGAAGCCGGTCATCCTCGCGGTAAACAAAACCGACTTCGCCGACCCTGACCTCATCCTCGCCGACTTCTACGCGCTGGGCATCCCGGACACCCTCGCCATCGCCGCCGAACACCGCCGTGGCCTGCAACAACTGGCGCAGCGCATCGTTGCTCGCCTGCTGGAATCGCCCGACGCCGCGTATTTCGGCGAAGATAACGGGGCGGAGGCGCAAGCAGAAGGCATTGCCCTTGCCGTCATTGGCCGCCCCAACGCGGGCAAATCGACCCTGCTCAACCGCCTCATTGGCGAAGAACGCCTTGTCGCCAGCCCCGTCGCGGGGACGACGCGCGATGCCATTGCCATTCCCTATGAAGACGCGCACGGTGACCGCTTCACCCTGATAGACACCGCAGGCGTGCGGCGCAAGTCGCGGGTCAGCGACAAAATCGAAAAATTCTCCATCGTCAAAACGCTGGACGCGATTGAGCGCGCCAACGTCGTTATCCTCATGCTGGACGCGCACGAAGGCGTGAGCGAGCAGGACGCGCATTTGCTCGGCGAAATCACCCGCCGTGGCCGCGCCCTCATCATCGCCATCAACAAATGGGATCACCTGGACGATGAACAGAAAAAAGCCATCCGCAGCCAGTTCGAGCGCAAACTGCACTTCGTTGATTACGCCGAAGTCTTCTACATCTCGGCGCTGCACGGCAGCAACATCCGCCAGATCCTGCCCGCGGTGAAAAAAGTCTATCGCGCGGCGATAGCCGAACTCTCCACCAACAAACTGACCGAAGCGCTGCAAACCGCCTACCACCGCCACCAGCCGCCGCTGGTGCAGGGGCATTCCATCAAACTGCAATACGCGCACCAGGGCGGACGCAACCCGCCGCACATCATCATCCACGGCACCCGCACCACGAACGTCCCGGCGAGTTACACCACATACTTAAGCAAATTTTTCCGCGAACACTTCAAACTGTATGGCACCCCGGTGCGCATCAGCTACCGCGACAAGGCCAATCCCTACCGCGACAAATAAGCCGCATAACCCGCGCCAGCGGGTTTTTTATTGCGTGCGCGGATAAACAGCGCATCCTCGTCGCTAAACGAAAGTGCTGAAAAAAACACAAAGAATCACACGAAAAAACAGCGGATGGCTTTAGCTGCGCGGATACTGCCGCTTCTGCAAACCTTTTCTGCAACATTAAGTGGAAGCGGACGGGAAAGGACGCCTGCCGCGCGGTTTTTCCCAATGTCGCCCTTGCACGGCGCAGACAAAAACGCCGATGCGTTCACTTTCCCCACTTTATTGCACCGGCTGCGGAGAAAGTCGCCAATCCTGTTGTTTCTGCATCAATAAAATGCCAGAAATATCGCCCAACAGTAATGCAGGTATAACGCGATTTTGCGAACAAGCATGGATAATTTATTACGTAATTTTTTTCTAAAGATGACACGGGGTATAATGTGGGAAATTGTGCAACAGACCATAACTCACCCGGCTCACCCATACCATGTTTCGCGGTATCTACCATATTTCGCTCGACACCAAGGGACGGCTTTCCGTCCCGGCCAAGGTGCGCGCGCAATTTGAGGCGGAGAGCGAAGGTGTGCTGATTTTGACCACCGATCTGGAAAACCAGCTCCTGCTTTATACGCTGCCGGAATGGCAGCAGGTGGAGGAGAAGCTGGTGAAACTGCCCAGCTTTGACCCGCAAATCCGTCGGCTGAAGCGCCTTTACATGGGCAACGCCGCCGAATGCGAGCTGGACAGCACCGGGCGCATTCTCATCCCGCCGCCGCTGCGCCAGCGCGCGGGGCTGGACAAGAAGGTGGTGATGAGCGGCATGGGCAACAAGTTTGAGTTGTGGAGCCAGGAAGCCTGGGATGCGATCAACGTTGAGGATGCCGATGCGTTGCGCGCGGACGGGCTGGATCTGAACGGCGCGCTGGAGACGCTGGCGATATGAGTGAACACACCACGGTGCTCCTGCACGAAGCGGTGCAGGCACTCGCCATTCGTGAGGATGGTGTCTATCTCGACGGCACTTTTGGTCGTGGCGGGCATAGTCGCGCCATTCTTGCCGCGCTCGGCGGGGCAGGGCGGCTGTATGCGCTCGACCGCGACCCGCAGGCAGCCGCTGCCGCCACGGCGGTTGCCGATCCGCGCTTTCATTTCGCGCGCGCGCCGTTTTCCGCAATGGCGTCGGCATTTGCAGACGTGGCAGCGGCCAGTCTCGACGGCGTTTTGCTCGATCTTGGCGTGTCGTCGCCGCAGCTTGACCAGGCGGCGCGCGGTTTTTCTTTTGCCAAGGAAGGGCCGCTCGATATGCGCATGGACAATGAAAGCGGCATTACGGCGGCCGACTGGCTCGCGGCGACCGATGAGGCGACGCTGGCGCGGGTCATCCGCGACTGGGGCGGGGAACCGCACACGGTGGCGAAACGCATCGCGCGCGCGGTGATGGCGGCACGCGGCAAGTTGCGCACCACGCTGGATTTGGCGGCGGTGGTCGCTGATGCGGTGCCGCGCAAGTTGCACAAGGCCGGTTTTCACCCGGCGACGCAGACTTTTCAGGCGATTCGCATCGCCGTCAATGATGAAGTCGGCGAGATTGAGCGCGGTCTTGTCGCTGCCACCCGTTTGCTGAAATCCGGCGGGGTGCTGGCGGTGATTACCTTTCATGGACTGGAAGACGCGCTGGTGAAGCGTTTTGTTCGCGCCCACGAAGGCGCGCCCCTGCCGGCGGAGATTCCGTCGGCATTCGACCGGGTGAACCCGTTGCTGCGACTGGTTCCGCCCGTGGTCAAGCCGTCCGCCAGGGAAGTGGCGGACAATCCGAGAAGTCGCAGCGCACGTTTGAGAAAGGCAGTAAAGGTATGAAAATAATGATGTTAATTCTGGCAGTGCTGCTTTGCGGTGTCTGTTTTAGCGGGGTCAAGGCGGCGAAGTTCGCCCATGAGCAGAGCAATCTCGTCAATGAGGTGCAGTCTCTGAAGAAAACCCGTGACCAGATTAACGCCGAATGGACGCAACTCCTGCTGGAGCAGAAGATGCTGGCGGATGACAGCGTGATTGACCATGCGGTGCGCAACGGACTGGATATGCATATGCCGCAGGCGACGCAAGTGGTTTATCTGGACTGAGCCGTGGCGCGTTCCGCTTCCCGCTATGGTGCCACTGCCCGCCGCAATGTTGTGGTGGGCTTTTTGGCGTTGCTGACACTGGGGCTGGTGATTCAGCTCGTCCGCCTGCAAGTGACCACGGCGGACACGCTGACCAAGCGCGGTTATGACCGCAGTCTGCGCATTCAGACGGAAGACGCGCTGCGCGGCATGATTTTGGATCGGGAAGGCGAGCCGCTCGCCATTTCCACCCCGGTGAGCACGCTCATCATTGACCCGCTGCGCATGTGGGCGACGTTGAACGGCGATTTTGACCGCCTGCGCGAAGCCTGCCAGACGGACAAGGCGTACAGCGTCGATTGCGCCTGGGCGAACAGCGGTAACGAAGAAGAAGCGCGCCTGCGCTACCAATACGAAACCCTGCGCCCGCTGGCGACGCTTCTGGATGAAGACCTCGCCAAGTTTTACGACGAACTGGCGGCGCGCGCCGACCAGCAATTCATGTACCTGCGCCGCCAGATTCCGCCGAGCATCGCCAACGAAGCGCTCGATTTGAAAATCCCCGGCCTGCGCCGCGAAAACGGCTACAAGCGCTTCTACCCCTCCGGCGAAATCATGGGGCAAATCATCGGCTACACCGACGTTGAAGACAAAGGCCAGGAAGGGCTGGAAAAACTCTACGAAAACTGGCTGGCCGGACAGGCGGGCAAAGTGAAAGTGCTGCAAGACCGCGCCGGGCGCGCCTTGCGCGTCGTCGAAGAAGTGCGGCCTGCCTCTGCCGGAACACAGTTGCAGCTTTCCATCGACAAGCGCATCCAGTACATCACCCACCAAGTGCTGCAAGACACCATGAACGAAACCCGCGCCGAAGCGGTTACGGCGGTGATGGTGGATGTCAAAACCGGCGAAATACTCTCGATGGTGTCGCTGCCGGCGGGTAACCCCAACGTCCTCGCCGAGCGCCGCGCCGAACTCTTGAAAAACCGCAGCATTACCGACACCTTTGAGCCAGGCTCAACCATGAAACCGCTTGCCGTTGCCGCCGCCCTGGAAGCGGGCGTTATTACCCCGAAAACCAGCTTCCGCACCAACGGCACCTACAAAATGGGGCGCTACACCGTGCGCGACGTGCACAACTACGGCACGCAGGACACCATCGGCATCATCCGCAAATCCTCAAACATCGGCATGGCGATGATTAGCGAGCGCATGCCGCGCAAAAAATACCGCGAATTCATGACCAACCTCGGCTTCGGCCAGCCAACCGGCATCAGCTTCCCCGCCGAACAGCGCGGTCACCTGCCGCACACCGAAAAAATCAGCGCCTTCGACTACGCCACCACCTTTTTCGGCTACGGCGTCAGCAGCAGTGCGCTGCAACTGGCGCACGCCTACGCCACCGTTGCCAACAACGGCGTCGCCATGCCGCTCTCGCTGCTCAAAGTCGAAGAACCGCCGCAAGGCACGCGCGTCATGAGCGAAAAAACCGCGAAAGCGGTGCAGAAAATGCTGGAAGCGGTGGTCAGCGACGGCGGCACCGGGCGACGCGCCAACACCGAAAGCTACACCGTCGCCGGCAAAACCGGCACCTCGCACAAAGTGCGCAAGGGCGGTGGCTATGCCGAAAAAAACTACCGCGCCATCTTCGCCGGCTACGCCCCGGCACACGAGCCGCGCATCGCCATGGTGGTCGTCGTCGATGACCCGAAAGGCAGCGACTACTACGGCGGTCTCGTCGCTGCGCCGCCGTTTTCCAAAATCGCCGACTGGTCGCTGAAAATGCTCGGCGTCCTGCCCGACAAAATCGCCAAATCCGGCGAAATCGGCCTGGTCGCCGATGCCGCCCTCTTTGAAGACAACGACTCTGCCGGAGCGCCCCCGCATGAAATCGCCGAAGACACTGAATGAACTGCTGCATGGCTTCGCCACCGCCGACGCACGCCCCATCGCGGCGCTTGCCAGCGACTCGCGCGCCGTAACCGCAGAAACCTTGTGGCTCGCCGCGCGCGGCGTAACGCATCACGCACTGGATTACTACCGCGACGGCTTGCAAGCCGCCGCCATCGTTTACGAACCGCCCTATGCCAACCCGCCCGCCGGCGCCATTGCCTGCGAGCAGCTCGGCGCACACCTCGGCGAAATCGCCGCGCGCTTCTACGACCACCCCGCCAAAGCGCTCAACGTCATCGGCGTTACCGGCACCGACGGCAAAAGCTCGCTCGTCCACTTCCTCGCGCAAGCCACCGGCGGCGCGATGCTTGGCACCATCGGCTACGGCAGGCTGGATGCGCTGGAACCTGCCAGCCACACCACCCCCGACCCGCTGCGCCTGCAACAGCACCTCGCGCAGTACCGCGACGCCGGCGTGCAGACGGTGGCGATGGAAGTATCCTCACACGCCCTCGCGCAGCACCGCGTCGGCGGCATTGCATTCCACATCGGCGTCTTTACCAATCTGAGCCGCGACCACCTTGACTACCACCGCGACATGGAAGACTACTTCCTCGCCAAAGCCAGCTTATTTGCGCGTCCGCTGCCCGTCGCCGTCATCAATATCGACGACGCGCACGGCCGCCGCCTGCTTGACGAAAACCGCGTCCATGCCGACACGCGCGTCATCGCCGTCAGCAGCCACGGCAACAGCCACCCGCGCGCCGCCATCACCCTGCAGGCGCGCGACATCGAGTTAAGTCCCGACGGTATCGCCTATACCCTCGCGCATGATGCGCAGCAGGTCGCCATCCAGAGCGGCCTGCTCGCCCGCTTCAACGTGGACAACCTCTTGAACACCGCCGCCTGCCTGCTCGCCCTCGGTGTGCCGTTGGCAGACATCCCGGCAAAACTTGCCGCGTTGCACGGCGTGCCCGGCCGCGCCGAGCGCATCGGCCTCGGCAACGGCGCCGCTGCCATCGTTGATTACGCCCACACCCCGGCGGCGCTTGCCAACATCCTGCAAGGCGTGCGCGCCCATGTGCCGGGCAAACTGTGGTGCGTCTTCGGCTGCGGCGGCGACCGCGACCGGGGCAAACGGCCGCTGATGGCACAAGCCGCCGAAGCCAACGCCGACGTCGTTGTCATCACCGACGACAACCCGCGCACCGAAAACCCGGCAGACATCATCGCCGACAGCCTGCGCGGCATGGGCAACCGCGAAAAAGCCTGGATTAAGCGGCCGCGCGAAGAAGCCATCCGCTTCGTCCTGCCGCAATTACAGGCGGGCGACGCCGTGGTCATCGCCGGCAAAGGGCATGAGGACTACCAAATCCTCGGCACCACCAAACACCACTATTCCGACCAGGAAACCGTGCGCGCATGGCTGCAAAACCACTAAACACCCCGCTCAGCGCCGCTGAAATCGCTGCCCTCTGCGACGGCGTCCATTACGGCGCCGATTTTCAGGCGCTCGACGTCAGCAGCGATAGCCGCAACCTGCGCGCGGGCGAACTTTTCGTTGCCCTGCGTGGCGCCAATTTTCGCGGTGAAGACTTCCTCGCCGCCGCGCAAGGGCAGGGCGCCGTCGCTGCCATCGTCGCCGAGCACCAGCCAGAGGTAGATTTGCCGCAAATCGTCGTCGCCGACACCCTCGCCGCCTTGCAAGCACTCGCCCGCGACCGCCGCGCGCGTTGCCAGGCGCAGTTTTTTGCCATCACTGGCAGCAACGGCAAAACCAGCACGAAAGAAATGCTGCAACGCCTGCTGCAAACGCGCGGGCAGACCCTCGCCACTATTGGCAATCTGAACAACGACATCGGCGTGCCGCTCACCTTGCTGCGCCTGCGCGACGAAGACCGCTTTGCGGTGATTGAAATGGGCGCGAACCACCCCGGCGAAATCGCGCGGCTGGCGACGCTTACCCGTCCGGATGTGGCGCTCATCACCAACGTTGCCCCGGCGCACCTTGCCGGTTTCGGCTCGCTCGAAGGGGTGATTGCCGCGAAAAGCGAAATCTACGCCTACAGCGACGGCGCCATTGTCCTCAATCTCGACCTGCCCGCCGCCGCGCGCTGGCAAGATCAATTCCGCGACCGCGCGCAATACACCTTTTCCCTCAACCTCGACGCCGACGTCACGGCGCACGACCTCGCCGTTGACGGCAGCTGCTTTGTGCTGCACGTCGATGGCGCCGATTACCCGGTGGAATGGCAGTTGGCAGGACGGCACAACGTTATGAACGCTCTTGCCGCCTGCACCGCCGCCCGCCTCGCCGGCGTTACCGGTGCGCAAATGCAGGCAACGCTGAACGGCCTTGCCCTGCAACAGTCGCGCCTCGCCGCCATCCGCGTCGGCGCGCACACCATCTACGACGACACCTACAACGCCAACCCCGCCTCATTCAAGGCGGCGATAGACGTCCTCGCCGCCGCGCCGCGCGCGCTGATTATCGCAGGCGCCATGGGCGAGTTGGGGGCGGAAGAAGCGGCACTGCACCGCGACGTCGCCGCCTACGCCGCCGCCTGCGGCATTGACGATTTCTGGGCAGTCGGTACGGGACTGGCGGAGCAATACCTCGCCGCCTTCCCTGCCGCCCGCCCCTTTTTGAACACCGCCGCCGCCGGACAGGCGCTCGCCGCCCACCTCGCCGCCGCGCCCGCCACAGTGGTCTTGGTCAAAGGCTCACGCAGCGCCCGCATGGAAGGCGTACTCGCCGCAGCGGGCATTACCGCCCCCGATGGACATTGAGGGGTGAAGATGAACGCGCACCGCACATTGCTGCCAAATACAGGAACAAAAGCCCGGACCCCCGCCGAACTGCCCCCGACCAATCAACCTGCCCGATACGACAAGCGTAAGGCGAAATCATTGCCGACACGAAAAATGCGGTCGCATTTTTCGTGGAAACCCGGGGTGGGGGCAGCAAGCCACCCGCAGCGCGACAAAACCCAACCCTGTTTACATACACATCGGGCGCTCAAGTGTATGTAAATGGCATACGGCGCTTCTCGCGCTGAAGCGGCGAAAAACCACCGATATGCCCCCTCCCTCGCAGGGTGCGCCAGCACCCGCAGCGGG
>NZ_CALJAH010000331.1 GCF_938028185.1 uncultured Cardiobacterium sp.
CAAAGAGGCGCGCCATTGCTTTGCGCAGGACGGGCATGCGCGTCGCGCCACCGACGAGGATGATGTCGTTCAGGCTGGCGGCGCGCACGCCCGCGTCGCGCAGGGTTTGTTCGATGGGAATGCGGCAGCGCTCCAGCAGCGGTTCGCAACGTTTTTCCCAGTCGGCGACGGTGATGTGCCATTCGAGCGGCGCGCCGTTGTGGTTCACCTGCATGGTGGTGTCGCCGCTGCCGAGTGCCTGTTTGGCGCGTTCTGCCGCAGCATAAAGCGGGCCTTGCGCGTCTGCGAGGTTGATGGCGCTGTGTGTGGCGGCAAAGCTCTGGATGAGCAGTTCGGTGAAGTCTTCGCCGCCGAGCATATTGTCGCCGGCGCTGGCGCGCACTTCCATGATGCCCGCGAACATATCGAGCAGGGTGACGTCAAAGGTGCCGCCGCCGAGGTCAAGCACGAGGAATTTCTGGTCGTCGCCGTCCTGGTGCAGGCCGTAGGCCATCGCTGCCGCTGTCGGTTCGTTCAAAAGGCGCTGCACGTTCAGCCCCGCCAGTTCGGCGGCGTGGCGCGTCGCCCGGCGCTGGGTGTCGTTGAAATAGGCGGGCACGGTGATGACCGCGTCGCGCACCGCCATGCCCAGCGCCGCTTCGGCATCGCTTTTGAGCGAACGCAGCACGAGGGCGGACAGCTCCTCCGGGCTGTATTCGTGGCCTTTGCCGAGGCGGTAACGCTTGCTGCTGCCCATGTAGCGCTTGAAGGCGGCGGCGGTGGCGAAGGGGTGCGAGACGAGGCGTTCGCGCGCCGCCTGGCCGACGAGGATCATGCCGTCGTTATCGACGCTGACCACTGACGGAGTGAGGACGCTGCCGAGGGCGTTCTTGATAAGTTGCGCCTTGCCGTCATGCCAGTAGGCGACGAGGCTGTTGGTGGTGCCGAGGTCGATGCCGAGGATGGGGGCGGTGTTCATGTGGTTAAGCTCCGTGCGGGAAAGCGGATTAGGAAGCATCCGCCGGGCGGATATTGAAATAGGTGTAGAGGTAGCCGTCGGCGCGATTTTCGCGGAAGGTAAATTCGGCGTCTTCGGCGACGTAACCAGAGGCAAGGATGAGGTTGAGCAGCTCTTGGGTGCTGTGCGCCGCCGCTTCTTCGAGGCTGACGACGATGCTTTCAACCTGCAACCCCGCAGCGGGGATATGCAGTTTTTGGTAGAGGGCGGTGTATGTCAGCAGCGGGAAGCGCTGCTCTTCGCGGATTTCGCCGCCTTCCGGCAGGCGGATGCGGGCGAAGCGGTCGGGGGTTTCAGTCATGACGTGTTTCGTGTGAAGCAGAAGCGGGGTGGCGTGTTGACAAGGTTTACCGCGCCTTTATCCAGGCGATGCTGTCGCGGATGGCGCGTTCGCAGTATTCGCCGAGGTGCGGGTGCGCCGGTTGTTCGAGGCAGAGCTCAATCAGACCACTAATGATCATTGACAGGTAAAAGTGCAGGTATTCGGGGTCGGCCTCTTTGCGCAGTTCGCCGTTTTCTTTGCCGCGTTTTACGGCATCGCGGCATTGTGCCTGCCATAGCGCGAGGTATTCCTGGTGCAGTTTTTCCAGCGGTGCCGCCTTGCCGTGCTGGTGGAAGGCGCGGTAGAAGCGGAGGCGGTCGGGGCTGCGGATGAGTTCGTGAAAGTAGGCGATGAAGTTGTCGCCCAGCGTTTGCCAGATGTCGGGCGCGCTGATGGCGGCGGCGTTTTGCCGCATCAGGTCGTCAAATTGTGCCTGCGCCAGCGCGGCGACGATTTGTTCTTTGTTGTCAAAATGCCAGTAGATGGCGCCGCGGGTCACTTCGGCCTTGCGCGCGATGTCGCTCAGGCTGGTCTGGACGTAGCCCTGTTCGTCGAAGAGGACGAGGGCGGCTTTTAATATGTCGTGGCGGGTTTGTTCGGCTTCGGCTTTGGTTCTGCGCATGGCTTCGGGGATATTTTTTGCGGATTTGACCGCAGTATAGCAATGTTTATGGATTTACATTCGGCGCTGTATATAATGCGCGGTTCTTTCAGCTTTTTAATTCCGAGGACATTATGATGGAGATTCGCCCGTTTTATCTGATGGTTGCCGCCGCGCTGGCGGTGTTTTTGCAGCCCGCGCTGGCGCAGGTGCAGGATGCCGACAAGGAGAGCAAGGAAGGCGGCGCCGCCCCCGCTGCCGGTCAGCAACCCCCGCCGCCGCAGGCCGGGGTACTGGTGGTCAAGCCGCAGACGGTGGTCGTCACCGAAAACCTGCCCGCCCGTCTGGAGGCTTCACGCGAGGCGGTGATTCAGCCGCAGGTGAGCGGCATTGTGCAGAAGCGGCTGTTTGAGGAAGGCTCGCTGGTGCGCGCCGGGCAGCAGCTCTATCAGATTGATGACGCGGTTTATCAGGCGAATTTGCAGTCCGCGCGCGCGCAGTTGTCGCTGGCGCAGGCCAACAAGGCACTGGCGCAGAGTACCGCCAACCGCTACGCGCCGCTGGTCAAGGAGAAGGCGGTTTCCCGCCAGACGTATGATCAGGCGCTGACCGAGGTCAAGGTCGCCTCTGCCAATATTCTCGTCGCCGAGGCGGCGATCAAGCAGGCGGAAATCAATGTGCAGTACGCCAAGGTGCTGGCGCCGATTTCCGGGGTGATTGGCAAGTCCAACGTCTCCGAAGGCGCGCTGGTTTCCCCCGGCAACACCACCAGCATGGCGAAGATTCAGCAGCTTGACCCGCTCTATGTGAATATCACCCAGTCCGCCGCCAACCTGATGCGCATCAAGAAGGAGTTCCAGTCCGGCGCGCTCAAGGGCGTGGATTTTGCGGTGCAGATTACGCTGGATGACGGCACGCCGTACCCGCACAAGGGGCGGATGCTTTTTGCCGACCAGACGGTTGACGCCAGCACCGGCGAGCTGCTGTTGCGCGCCGAGGTGCCGAACCCGGACGGGATGCTGTTGCCGGGGCTGTATGTGCGCGCCGACATTCCGCAAAGCCAGTTCCATAATGCCTATCTGGTGCCGCAAAGTGCCGTCACCCGTGGCAAGACCGACACGCTGCGCGTCGTCGCCGAAGACGGCACTTTTGCGCCGCGCGAGGTGAAGATTGCCGGTTCGCAGAAGAATCAGTGGATTATCACCGGCGGCCTCAAGCCGGGCGAAATGGTGATGGTCGATACTCTGTCGCAATTGATGGGCAGCGCGACCCGCATCACCCCGGTCATTCTCGGCGCGGACGGCAAACCGCAGGCGCAGCCGGGGCAAGCCGCGCAACCTGCCAGTAGCAAACCCGCCGCCAGCCAGCCTGCCGCTCAGTAATCCGGGGGAATCATGTCCAGATTTTTCATTGACCGACCAGTCTTCGCCTGGGTCGTCGCCATCTTCATCATGCTCGGCGGCCTGCTCTCGCTCTACCGCCTGCCGGTAGAGCAATACCCGAACGTCGGCGCGCCGACCATCAACATCAACGTCGCCTACCCCGGCGCCAGCGCGACCACCATCGAAGAATCGGTGCTCTCGGTCATCGAGCGCGAAATGAACGGCATCGACGGCCTTGACTATATGACCGCGACCGCGATGGCAAACGGCACCGGCTCGCTGGCGCTGACCTTCAAATCCGGCACCAACGAAGACATCGCCCAGGTAAACGTGCAAAACAGCCTGTCGCAAGTGACCTCGCGCCTGCCGTCCTCGGTTACGCAAAACGGCATCACCGTCTCCAAATCTTCTACCGGCTTCCTCATGGTAGTCTCGCTCAGCGTCAAGGACGGCTCCGGGCTTACCGTCGAAGATGCGAGCGACTACGCCGTGCGCAACGTCATCCCCGAACTGCAACGCATCCCCGGCGTCGGTGGCGTGCGCCAATTCGGCTCCGAAGCCTCGATGCGCATCTGGCTCAACCCGGAAAAACTGCGCGGCTACGACCTGACCGCCGCCGACGTCTCCGCCGCCATTGCCGCACAAAACCGGCAAATCCCGGCGGGTAGCATCGGCGCCCTGCCTGCGGTCGCCGGGCAAACTTTCTCCGCCACCATCAACATCCCCGGCCAGCTCAGCGACGTCGCCCAATTTGAAAACATCGTGGTGAAAAGCACCGAAAGCGGCGCCACCGTGCGCCTAAAAGACGTCGCCCGCATCGAAATCGGCCAGCAAACCTACGCCACCTCGCTCCGCCTAAACGGCGAACCGAGTACCGGGATGGCGGTGCAGCTTTCTAACGACGGTAACGCCGTCGCCGTCGCCAAAGCGGTCAAGGCGCGCATGAAAGAGCTGGCGCAATACTTCCCGGAAGGCATGGTTTGGTCCACGCCCTACGACACCTCGACCTTCGTCAGCCTCTCTATCAACCAAGTACTGCATACCCTCGGCGAAGCGATGGCGCTCGTCTTCGTGGTGATGTTCCTCTTCCTGCAAAACCTGCGCTACACCCTCATCCCTGCCATCGTCGTCCCGGTCTCGCTCTTGGGCGCGGTCGCCTTGATGAGCCCGCTCGGCATGAGTATCAACGTGCTCACCATGTTCGCCATGGTTTTGGTCATCGGTATCGTGGTGGATGACGCCATCGTCGTCGTGGAAAACGTCGAACGCCTGATGGCCGAAGAAAGGCTCACCCCCTACCAGGCGACGCGCAAAAGCATGGGACAAATCTCAAGCGCTATCGTTGGTATCACCCTGGTGAACATCGTCGTCTTCGTGCCGATGTCTTTCTTTAGTGGCGCGACCGGTAACATCTACCGCCAGTTCGCCCTCGTCATGGCGTCTTCCATCGGCTTCTCCGGCTTCTTGGCGCTAACGCTCACCCCCGCACTCTGCGCCACCCTCCTGAAACCGGTACGCGACGACCACCACGAAAAACGCGGCTTCTTTGGCTGGTTTAACCGCCTCGTCAAAGTCGCCACCCATGCCTATGAAGCGACCGTCGCCAAATTCATCCGCATCAGCTACGCGATGTTTGTGGTGTACCTCGCCGTTACCGCTGGCGCGGTGTACATCTACACCCGCCTGCCGACCGACTTCCTCCCCAACGAAGACCAAGGCTTTATCATCGCCAGCATCCAGCTGCCCGCTGGCGCCACCGCCGAGCGCACCATCGAAAAAATCAAAGAAATGGAAGCCATCGTCAAACAACAGCCGGAAGTCGAAAACGTCGTCGCCGTGCAAGGCTTCAGCTTCAGCGGTCAGGGACAAAATATGGGCCTTTCCTTCATTACCTTGAAAGACTGGAAAGAGCGTCCCAAACCAAACCAAAGCGCCAGCGCCCTCGGTGGCCGCCTCATCGGCATGTTCATGGGCATCAGCGACGCCACCATCTTCGCCTTAAGCCCGCCGCCCATCCCCTCGCTCGGTACCTCCAACGGCTTCAACCTCATGCTCGAAGACCGCGGCAACGCTGGCCACGAAGCGCTGCTCGCCGCGCGCAACCAACTGCTCGGCATGGCAGCGCAAGCCACCAGCGAAGTTACCCAAGTGCGCCCGGATGGCATGGAAGACGCGCCACAACTGCGGCTGGACATCAACCGCGACGCCGCCTACGCGCAAGGCGTGGACATCACCTCCATCGCCAGCACCATCGGCACCAACTTCGGCTCCGCCTACATCAACGACTTCCCCAACAAAGGCCGTTTGCAGCGGGTAACCGTCCAATCCGACGCCGCCGCACGTATGCAGCCGCAAGACCTGTTGGCGCTGAACATCCCCAACCGCAGCGGTGGTCAAGTGCCGCTTGGCAGCATCGCCAGCCTCAGCTGGGAAAAAGGCGCGATG
>NZ_CALJAH010000332.1 GCF_938028185.1 uncultured Cardiobacterium sp.
ACCAATGGTGTAGCTCACAAAATCGTCGCCACGCAACCACGTCGCCCTCCCCAAAACTAAAAACCGGGCAACCCCGCACCGCGCCACCCGCGCCTATAATTGCCGCAGAACCCCAAACCTGAAAGGAGCCATCCATGACCCACACCCTGCGCGCCGCCGCCTGCGCCTTCGCACTCGCCCTCCTGCCCGCAACCGCCGCCGAGAGCGACAACAACCGCGACGACATCAAACCCGCCGACCTCGTCCACATCCTCATCGGCGCCTACGAAGGCGCCGCCGATGCCGCCGACCGCAGCGGCCACCCCTTCGGCGACGAACGCCTGAGCCACGAACAACTGATGCGCTTTGAAGCAAACTTCAACCAGGTCCAACAAGGCCTGCAAAACATCACCCGCCCGGACGGCAGCATTGACGGCGACCGCGCCGCCGCGCTGCTCAACGAACTGCAAGATCGGCACGGCGATGGCCGCACCATTGACTTCGTCCGCGCGCTCAACACCCTGCGCCAACTCGAACAACAGCCGGACGGCCTCAGCCTCGACAACATCCTCGGCCTCTTTGCCGCGCACAAAAACGACCGCAGCAGCACCATCGCCATCGCCAACGACGACAACGCCCTGCCCGACCTGCTCAAACTCGTGTACGCCGACCGCCAGCTCGGCACGCCCGACCCGGCACGCGAAGCACGCGCACACCGCCTCATCGCCGAAACCCTTGCCAGCGACACCCTCAGCCCGGCGCGCCACGCCGAAATCGCCACACTGCTTGACAAACTGGGCGCGCCGTATCGCGACGACTACCTCAAATGGCAGGCAACCCCGCCGCGCATCGCCATCCGCCCGCAGAGCAGCACCGACACCCTCGAACAACTGACCCGCGACAACCCCGACCTCACCCCCGACCAGCGCGCCCGCATCCAGCAAATCCTGCGCGAACAAAAATAACGCCCTGCCGCGCTGTCTTCCCCTGCCTGGCGTATCCGTAATATAGCCATCCACCGAAAGTTTCAGACAAGGCGCGTCGCTGAAGACAGTACGCGGTTGTACGGCGAAGCGGCGCAACACCGTATGAGGCTTTCGGTGGATGGCTATAGTGAACCGAAGAACAGAAAACCGCCGCACTGCCCCCTCCCCCTGTGGGGGAGGGTTGGGGTGGGGTTAATCATTCACACCGCCGAGGCAAAACCTTTCTGCCCCGCCAAACAGCGACACCACAAACGACAACCCCGGAGCGCCCATGAACATCCTCATCGCCCTCGACTCCTTCAAAGAAAGCCTCAGCGCGGCAGACGCCTGCGCCGCCGTCGCCCGCGGCTTCCGTGCCATTGACCCCGAAGCCGACTGCCACTGCCTGCCGATGGCTGACGGTGGCGAAGGCACCACCGCCGCCCTCGTTGCCGCACGCGGCGGCGACTGGCAAACCGTCACCGTGCAGGACCCGCTCGGTCGCCCCGTCAGCGCCCGCTATGGCCGCCTGCCGGACGGCAGCGCGGTGATGGAAATGGCCGAAGCGGCGGGGCTGCACTACCTCACCCCCGGCGAACGCAACCCGCGCATCACCAGCACCTACGGCGTCGGCGAAATGCTCCAGCACGCGCTGGATGGCGGCTGCACGCACATCATCCTCGGCATCGGCGGCAGCGCCACCAACGACGGCGGCGCGGGAATGCTGCAAGCGCTTGGCGTGCGCCTGCTTGGCGCGGATGGCGGCGATGTCGGTCTCGGCGGCTTCGGGCGTGAGGTAGATGGTCATCTGCGGGGCTTGGTTGAGCCGGCCGAGCACTTCGGTGCTGCTTTGCACGCCTAAATAGAGCATCAGCGGCAAGGTCATGGCGGCGGCCAGCATCAGCAGCACCATCAATGTGCCCAAGGGCTGGCGCACGAGGCGGGCAAAGGCCTGGCAGGCGGCTTCCAGATGCAGAGAGAGATAGTGTTTCATGCGGCAAACCTGCCTTCCTGCAAACGCAAAATGCGGTGGCCGTAGTCGGCCATCAGGGTTTCGTCGTGGGCGGCCACGATGACGGTGGTGCCGGCTTCGTGGAAGGTTTTGAAGAGCTCCATGATGTCGAGCGCGTAGGCGCGGTCGAGGTTGGCGGAGGGCCCGTCGGTGATCAGGAGGC
>NZ_CALJAH010000333.1 GCF_938028185.1 uncultured Cardiobacterium sp.
GATGGAAATCCGTAGAAACAAGCCGTAGGGGCGGTTAGCGCAGCGTAACCGCCCGCAACAATGCATCGGCCAGTTACAAAAATAGCCACCCCACACATTCGGAGTATTTATGAAACGCGAAAAAATCAGCGGTGGCATTCACACCGTGCAGCAATTATTGGCAGACGGCAAGGCATTGCGCCTTTATGTCGCCGACAACAAAAAATCGAAAAATCTCGCCGCGCTGGTCGCCGAGGCACAGGCGCGCGGCGTGCCGGTGGAGACGGTCGCGCTGTATGAAATTGAAATGATGCTGCCCGGCGTGCGTCATCAGGGCGTGGCGGCGGTCAGCGAGGCGCGCGGGCAGGCGGCGGACTGGACAGACGCCATCGCCGGGGTGGAAAAACCGCTGCTCTTGCTGCTGGACAGCATCCAGGACCCGCACAATCTCGGCGCCTGCCTGCGCAGCGCGGCGGCGGCGGGGGTGGATGCGGTGCTGATTCCCAACAGTCGCGCGGCGGATGTGACGCCGGTGGTGGAGAAGGTCGCCTGCGGCGCGACGGAAATCCTGCCGCTGTTCCGCGTCAGCAATTTGCGGCGCGAGGTGGAGCGGATGCAGCGTCAGGGCATCTGGGTGGTCGGCGGCGCGGGCGGCGCGGCGCAATCGCTCTATGCGACGGATTTGACCGTGCCGCTGGCGGTCATCGTCGGCAACGAAGGCGAGGGCATCCGCCACGGCCTGCGCGAGCAGTGCGATTTCCTCGTGCAGATTCCGATGGCGGATGGCATGGAAAGCCTCAATGTCTCGGTCGCCTGCGGCGTGATGCTGTTTGAGGCGCGGCGACAGCGGCTGTTGGCCTGAAGGCTGTTTACAGTCACCTTTCCCGCTATCCTGTATGTAAACGCCCGTCGCAGTGCGCTTTGGCGGCAAAAACCGACACCCGTGTTTGTGGCTTTCTGTTAAACTTACGCGACTTTTTCGCAACCCTTTGGAGATTTCAACATGAGCGATTCTTTGAAAAAAGAAGCCCTGCGTTATCACAGCTTTCCGACCGCAGGCAAGGTTTCCGTCACCCCGACCAAGGCGCTGGACAACCAGCGCGATTTGTCGCTCGCTTACTCTCCGGGGGTTGCCTATGCCTGTCAGGCGATTGAGGCCGACCCGCTGCAAGCCGATTACCTCACCTCCCGCGCCAATTTGGTCGCGGTGATTTCCAACGGCTCTGCCGTACTCGGCCTCGGCAATATCGGCGCGCTCGCCGGTAAACCCGTTATGGAAGGCAAGGGCGTACTCTTCAAGAAGTTCGCCGGGATTGATGTCTTTGATATTGAAGTGAACCAGGCCGACCCGGAGAAATTTATCGAAGCGGTCGCCGCGCTGGAGCCGACGTTTGGCGGCATCAACCTCGAAGACATCAAGGCGCCGGAGTGTTTTGAAATTGAAAACCGCCTGAAGGAGCGAATGAACATCCCGGTTTTCCACGATGACCAGCACGGCACCGCGATTATCGCCTCTGCCGCGCTGATTAACGCGCTGCGCTTGCAGGATAAGGACATTGGCAAGGTGCGTGTTGTTGCGTCCGGTGCGGGCGCGGCGGGGATGGCGTGCCTGGATATGTTCGTCAATCTCGGCGTGAAGAAGGAAAACATCATCGTCTGCGATTCCAAGGGGCCGATTTATGAAGGCCGCCCCGGCAAGCTCGACGGACGCAAGGCGGAGTTTGTCGCCAAGACCGACGCGCGCAGTCTTGCCGAAGCGCTCTCTGGCGCGGACGTCTTCCTCGGCGTCTCACAGGCGGGACTGCTCACCGGCGAGATGGTGAAGACGATGGCGGCGAAACCGCTGGTGCTGGCGCTCGCCAACCCGGTGCCGGAAATCATGCCGGAAG
>NZ_CALJAH010000334.1 GCF_938028185.1 uncultured Cardiobacterium sp.
CACGGAGACCCCATGAAAAAAACCGCAATCCTCATGACCACCCTTACCGCCGCCAGCGCCCACGCCGCGCCCGTCTTCAACATCTTTGAACTCGGCATAAAAGACGGCCAAAGCGCCGCCTACAACCACATTGGCGACGAAAACATCCGCACCTCGCTCGCAAACGAGCCGGGAACGCTTGCCATGTATTCCGTCAAACAAAAAGCCAACCCGCAAATGGCATACATGATTGAAATCTACGCCGATGACGCCGCCTACCAGGCGCATATCCAGTCGCCGCAATACCAAAAATTCCGCGAAGCCTCGCCGCAAATCCTCACAAACCACAAACACAAATACAACATCGAGCCGCAATACCTCGGCGACAAAAAAGTCGAACAGAATAAAAACACCCGCACCAACTTCCTCAGCGTCACCGTCAAACCGGAAGCCAACGAGCCGTTCGCCAAAATCGTCAAGGCAGAAATGAGCGAATCCATCGCCAAAGAAAACGGCGTGCGCGCCATTTACGCCGCTACCGACAAAGATCAGCCGAACAAATGGTATTTCTTTGAAATCTACGACGATGACGCCGCCTACCAAAGCCACCGCGACAGCCCGCATTTCCAAAAATACCTGAAAGAAACCGCCGAGCTGCTGCAAGACAAAACCTTTACCGAAATCACCCCGACCCTGCTGCAAAACCAAGGCGGACTGGAATACACAACGCCCTGAATATCCCCGCCCGCACCCCGCTCCGGCGGGGGAATTTTATGCGCCCTGCCCTGTCCCTCCCGTACAATAGCGCCCCCTTCCCACCGCCAGCCCGCATGAACCTCGCCACCACCTACACCCGCGCCCCCTTGAGCATGCACGCGCCGCTGGTGCGGGTCGAAGTCCACCTTGCCAGCGGCCTGCCAGCGATGACCCTCGTCGGCTTGCCGGAAAAAGCCGTGAAAGAAAGCAAAGACCGCGTTCGCGCCGCTATCTTGAACAGCGGCTTTGAGTTCCCGGCAAAACACATCACCATCAACCTCGCCCCAGCAGAACTGCCGAAAGACGGCGCGCGCTACGACCTCGCCATCGCGCTCGGCATCCTCGCCGCCTCCGGGCAAATCCCGCTGGACGCTACCGCCGCGCACGAATACCACGGCGAACTCGCCTTAAGCGGGCAACTGCGCCCGGTGAGCGGCATCCTGCCCTGCGCGCTCGCCGCCAACGACGCCCACCGCGACATCATCACCGCCCCGGAAAACCACCACGAAGCAGCGCTGGTCGCGCCCGATAATGTCCACAGTGCCGGCAGCCTCGCCGAACTTGCCGCCATCCTGCACGGCCAACGCCCCTGGCCTGCGCCGCCTGTCGCCGCGATGCGTCCGCCGCGCCAATACCCCGACTATGCCGACGTCATCGGCCAGCACCAGGCGAAACGCGCGCTGCTCATCGCCGCCGCCGGTGGCCATCATGTGCTGATGAGCGGTCCGCCCGGCACCGGCAAATCCATGCTGGCGCAGCGCTTCCCCGGCATCCTCCCCGCCATGACCGAAACCGAGGCCATCGAAAGCGCCGCCATCCGCTCGCTCGCGGGCAGCAGCTTCAATCCCGCCGACTGGCGGCAGCGCCCCTACCGCGCGCCGCACCACAGCAGTTCCGCCACCGCGCTGGTCGGCGGCGGTTCCTACCCCAAACCGGGCGAAATCAGCCTTGCCCACCACGGCGTCCTCTTTCTCGACGAACTGCCCGAATTCGACCGCCGCGTCCTCGAAATGCTGCGCGAACCGCTGGAAAACGGCCACATCACCATCAGCCGCGCCGCGATGAAAAGCGACTTCCCGGCGCGCTTCCAGCTCATCGCCGCGATGAACCCCTGCCCCTGCGGCTACCACGGCGACCCCGAACGCGCCTGCAGCGACACCCCCGACCAAATCGCGCGTTACCGGCAAAAAATCTCCGGACCGCTGCTCGACCGCATCGACATTCACCTCACCGTCGCCCGCCTGACCCCGGCACAACTGCGCGAACAACACAGCCCCGGCGAAACCAGCGCCCAGCTGCGCGCGCAAAGCGAAGCGGCACGCGCCATTCAGCAACGTCGCCAAGGCCGCGCCAACGCCGAATTAAGCGGACGCGCACTCGAACAACACCTGCACGCCGAAGACGACGTCCTGCCACTGCTCGACCGCGCCGCCGAACGCATGCACCTCTCGATGCGCAGCTACCAGCGCATCCTCAAAGTGGCGCGCACCATCGCCGACCTCGCGGACAGCGCGACCGTCAGCCGCGCGCATCTCGCCGAAGCCCTGCAATACCGCAGCGACAGCAGATGAGCCGCCTCCGCCAACTGCGCCTCGACCACCTGCGCAACCTCGCCGCCACCACGCTGGAACTGCACCCGCGCTGCACCCTCATCAGCGGCAAAAACGGCAGCGGCAAAACCGCGCTGCTCGAAGGCATCTACCTCTTGGGACGCGGCAAAAGTTTCCGCGAAAACCAGACGCGCCACCTCATCGCCCACGACCAGCCCTACCTGCGCCTCATCGCCCGCATCGAAAAAAACGGCGAAACCCACCTGCTCGGCATCGAAAAAAGCACGCGCGAACACCGCCTGCGCCTTGACGGCCAAAACCTGAAAAACCTTGCCGCACTCGCCGCCCTCACCCCGGTACAAATCATCAACAGCGACAACTTCGCCCTCATCGACCAGGGACCCGAACACCGCCGCCGCTACCTTGACTACGGCCTCTACTACCACGACCCCACCTTCCTCCCCGCCTGGCAGCGCTACAACTACGCCCTGAAAAACCGCAACGCTGCGCTGCGGCAAAACTGGCGCGCCGCTGACCTCGCCCCCTGGAATCACCTCTTGGGCGAAAGCGGCGAACAAATCGACGCGCAGCGCCGCGCGTACCTCGCCAAACTCGAAGAAACACTCAACACCTACCACGCCGAACTGGGCGGCTTTGACCGCATCCAGCTCCACTACCAGCGCGGCTGGACGGCCGACCAACCGCTGGCGGCGCTGCTCGATGCCAACAACGAACGCGACGCGCTTTTGAAACACACCCGCGACGGCATCCACCGCGCCGACATCCGCTACCTCGCCGGAGGCCGCGACATCGCGCACCACTACTCGCGCGGCCAACAAAAAACCCTCGTTTGCGCGCTCATCCTCGCGCAAACCCGGCTGATTGCCGCTGACAGCGGCACCGCGCCCATCATCCTCATTGACGACATCGCCGCCGAACTCGACCACAACCGCCAACAAAAACTGCTGCACTTCCTCGCTGCGAGCGACTCACAACTCTACATCACCCACATTGACGGCGGCCTCGAACTGCCGCCCGCACTCGCCGACCACCAGCGGCTGCACATTGATGCGGGCGTTATCCGCGAAACAAACTGAACGACGCCGATGGACTGGTGGCAAGCGCGAACAAAAACCTTGATAATCCCCTGCGGGCGCTGCCTGCCCTCAACCCAAACCCAAGGAGAAACCATGAACACCTTACCGTCCAAAACCCTGGTACTGACGCTGCTACCGCTCATTCTCGCCGCCTGCGGTGGCGGTGGTGGCGACGCCCCCGTCGCGGACAACCCGCCCGCGAACACCAACACCAGTCGCCCGTCCACCTCCACCCCGACAACACCCCAAAACCCGACGGACAACCGCCGCACGAGCCCGACAAACAACACCAGCCGCCCCGCCGCGCCAACCAATACCGCCGCCAACCGCCCCCTCGATGCCGATGAACAGCGTGCATTCGCAGCGAGCAAAACAAGCGCCTATCCACCCATCTGGAATGGCCGCGACAAAGTCGAACCGCTGCGCATCACCGCAGGCAACGCCACCCTGGCCTCGTTTGACGGCAGCATCTCGCGCAGCGACTTCCGCAGCCTGCCTGCGGGTTTCGCTACCCTCTCCGGCGACGTGAGCTACCTCAAAACCGGCAGACACTACCAAACCACGGTGCGCAGCTACCAGGGCTTCCGCAGCGGCGTTGTCACCAGCCATGCGCCCAGCCAGGGCTTCGCCTACAGCGATGACTACGGCATCAACACCCTGGTCAGCCAAATCCCGCAAAGTGGCAAGGCAACCTACAGCGGCATCGCATTCGACCGTAGCGAACGCGGCACCCTCACCTATAACATTGATTTCTTTACGCGACTGGGCGAAGGACGCATCAACGGTCTCAGCCGCTACGGCACCATTTCCCTGCATCCGGTACAGCTGCAAAGCAGCGCCGACAAAGCGGGCTTTGTCGGCAGCGCCAGCGCCACTGGCCATGCCCCAATGGAATACCGCGCCGTCCTCTACGGCAGCAACGCCGAAGAAATCGCCGGCTCCGTCACCAATACGACCGAACTAGAACACATCGGCTTCCACGGCAGCCGCGGCGACATTACCCCTTAGGCTGAAAAATCCCCCTCCCCTGCAGGACGCGCAGCTAACGTAGGTCGGGCATTTATGCCCGACATTTTTTTGTGTGTCGGCCATGAATGGCCGACCTGCGTTGGGTTGTTCCGGGTGATTTGATGCGCGTATGGGTTTCCGCTGCAACATTCCGCCGGTGTAGGGGGCTTGACCACCGTAACGACATTTCCGGGTTTGACGGTGGGGCAAGCCCCACCCTACACAACGGTGTTATAGCCATCCACCCTAAATAATATACTCAATAAAAGCCCGCTCCACCGCC
>NZ_CALJAH010000335.1 GCF_938028185.1 uncultured Cardiobacterium sp.
CAGCCGGGCTGGCAAATAGACAGTATTCACTTCGCCGACGGCATGGCGCTTGACCATAACGCTATTAATTCCCTGACCGGCGCGCAAAACGCGCCGCAGGGGAACTATATGGAACCCGCTGCCCAGGCGTTGCAGATGAACCAGGCGATTGCTTCGCTGAACGGCCAGGCGCAGCCGCTGGATGCGTTAGCCACACCGGACTTGCAACCACGTCCGTTGCTGGCAGCGGGCAATCCCTGATTGCAGCAGCTTGGTCAGCCATGAAAAAGCCCCTGTTCGCAGGGGTTTTTTTTAACTACAAAAACCTCATGACTCCACACATATCCACAAAAAACCATAACAAAACCTTGCTATTTTCCACAAACAAGATTACATTAACCCCAACGGACAGCAGTCGCTGCCGCCTTCAACACGAGGGGTAATCACATGAACACCGCCATATGTCGCTGGTTCAATCTAGATCACATCCTCTCTGCCGCCTTTCCGTAGCGTTTCCCGGCTTCTCCTGCCTTCCGGCGCGCCCGCGTCATCCGTCCACATTTTCAAGAGGAAACCGTCATGGAAAATTTCACCCATATCCCCGAACCCTTCCGCATCCGCGTCATCGAACCCGTAAAACGCACCACGCGCGAGCACCGCGAAAAAGCCATTCTCAAAGCGGGCATGAACCCGTTTTTGCTCGACAGCGAAGACGTCTTCATTGACCTTTTGACCGACAGCGGCACCGGCGCGGTCACGCAGGATATGCAGGCGGCGATGCTGCGCGGCGACGAAGCCTACAGCGGCAGCCGCAGTTATTACGCACTCGCCAACGCGGTCAAGGAAATCTTCGGCTATCAATACACCATCCCGACCCACCAGGGGCGCGGTGCCGAGCAAATTTATATTCCGGTGCTGATTAAAAAACGCGAGCAGGAAAAAGGCCTTGACCGCAGCAAAATGGTCGCCTTCTCCAATTATTTCTTCGATACCACCCAGGGCCATTCACAAATCAATGGCTGCACGGTGCGCAATACTTATACCAAGGAAGCCTTTGATACCGGCATCAAATACGATTTCAAGGGCAATTTTGATTTGGAGAAACTGGAAGCGGGCATTGAGGAAGTGGGTGCGGCAAATGTTCCTTATATTGTCTGCACGATTACTTGTAATTCCGCCGGTGGCCAGCCGGTATCCATTGCCAATTTGCGCGGGATGTATGCCATCGCGCAGAAATACGAGATTCCGGTGGTGATGGATTCCGCACGCTTTGCCGAGAATGCCTATTTCATTCAGCAACGCGAGCCGGGTTATCAAGACAAATCCATTGAAGAAATTACCCGCGAAAGCTATCAATACGCCGATATTCTCGCCATGTCGGCAAAGAAAGACGCGATGGTGCCGATGGGCGGTCTGCTTTGCGTCAAGGAAGAGCGCTATTTCGATGTTTATACCGAATGCCGCACCCTGTGCGTGGTGCAGGAAGGCTTCCCGACCTATGGCGGTTTGGAAGGCGGCGCGATGGAGCGGCTCGCGGTCGGCCTGCGTGACGGAATGCGGCAAGACTGGCTCGCCTACCGCATCGGCCAGGTGCAATATTTGGTGGACCGCCTTGAATCCATTGGCGTTATCTGCCAGCAACCGGGCGGGCACGCCGCATTCGTTGATGCCGGTAAATTATTGCCGCACATCCCGGCGGAGCAATTCCCGGCGCAAGCGCTCGCCTGCGAACTCTACAAGGTCGCCGGCATCCGCGCGGTGGAAATCGGTTCATTCCTGCAAGGGCGCGACCCGAAAACGGGCAAACAATTACCCTGCCCGGCGGAATTGTTGCGCCTGACCATTCCGCGCGCGACTTACACCCAGTCGCACATGGATTTCATCGTCGAAGCCTTCAAACAGGTCAAGGCGAATGCGCCGAAAATCAAGGGGCTGACATTCACTTATGAACCCAAAGTCTTGCGCCACTTCACCGCACTGCTAAAAGAAGTGGATTGACCGGAAAAGCGGCGGGGCGCGATAATCCATCGCGCCCCTTTTTCATTCAAACAGGATAAAACCATGAACGACAAACAACCTTCCGTCTTTGGCGGTGCCTGCATTATCGCCAGCGTCTGCGTTGGCGCGGGAATGCTTGGTTTGCCGAGCGCCGGTGCGGGTGCGTGGACATTGTGGACGTGTCTCGCCATGCTGGTCACGATGATGGTCATGACCCTTTCCGGCTGGATGCTGCTCGAAGCCTACAAACGCTATGACATTCGCGTATCCTTCGATACCGTCACCCACGATATGTTTGGCAGCGGCGCCAATACCATCAACAATATCGCCGTTTATTTCGTCGGCGGCATCCTTCTTTATGCTTACATTACAACGGCAGGCATGATTTTGCCGCCGCTGATTGGGCTGAACAGCAAATTGTCTTCCATTCTGTTTGTCATTGTTTTTGGCGCATTCGTCTGGCATTCCACCGGCGCGGTCGATCGTATTTCCGTGGTGCTGATTGTCTTTATGGCGTTAAGTTTTATCTTCAGCATTTTCGGGCTGACCAAAAACATCAGCTTTAACACGCTATTCAATTTACAAGAAACACATTCAACGTATATTCCCCATTCATTGTCCCTGTTTTTTGCAGGCTTGGCAAAAAGCATGGATATCTCCACCATTTTTACCACACAAAACCCGCCTCCCTCCTACGCACCTTATGTGCTCGCCATGTTTCCTGTCGCCCTCGCCTCATTCGGCTATCACCATTCCGCCGCTTCCATGCGCGCCTATTACGGCGAAGAGCGCAAGGCCTCACGCGCCATTCTCGGTGGCACACTGATTACCCTCGTCTTTTATATCGTCTGGATTGCCAGTATCTTTGGCAATTTGCCGCGTGAACAATTCGCACCCGTCATTAAGGCGGGCGGCGATTTGGATGTATTGCTACCCGCACTGAGCAGCGTCATTCATTCGGAAAACGTCAATCATGCCATTCGCGCTTTCTCGATGGCGGCGATTCTTTCTTCATTCATTGGCGTCGGTCTTGGCGTATTTGACTTCCTTGCTGATTTCTTCAAATTCTCGAACGACAACGTCGGCCGCACCAAATCCTGGCTCGCCACTTTCCTGCCGCCGCTGGTGTTGTCGCTCGCCTTCCCCACCGGCTTCCTTATCGCCATCGGCTACGCGGGCGCGGTGGCGACCATCTGGACGTGCATCATGCCCGCGCTCCTCGTGCGCGAATCCCGCCGCCGTGGGTACGAAGGCTTTACCGTGCCGGGCGGGATGTTCATGGTGTGGTTCGTCTTCTGCTTCGGTATCGCCGTCGCCGTGCTGCACATCCTGAACATGATGGGCAAATTGCCCGTTTATACCGGCTGAAGGTACGTCCTGACAGCAAAAAGGCGGCAAATGCCGCCTTTTTGCTGTTCTGTTCACGCCTTGATGTTCTCCGCCACCCATAGCGACAAATCCTGCTTGTTCAGCGCGGCCGCCATCAAGTTCGGGAACTGGTCGGGGGTGCAGGCAAACGCCGGGACGCCAAGACTGGCAAGGTATTCGGCGTGCGATTTGTCGTAAAACGGCGCGCCGTCGTCGTTCAATGCGAGCAGCACGATGAATTGCACGCCGCTGGCGACGAGTTCGGCCATGCGTTGCCGCATCCGCTGCGCGTTGCCGCCTTCTTCGAGGTCGGTGACGAGGACGAGGGTGGTGTCCGCCGGGCGGGTAATCAGGCTTTGGCAGTAGGCGAGCGCGCGGTCGATGTCGGTGCCGCCGCCCAGTTGCACGCCAAAGAGCAGCTCCACCGGGTCGCTGATTTGTTCGCTCAAGTCCACCACGGCGGTGTCGAAGACCACCATCCGCGTTTGCAGGGTAGGCAGGCTGGCAAGCACCGCGCCGAAGATGCCGGAGTAGATGACCGATGTCCCCATCGAGCCGCTTTGGTCGAGGCAGAGGATGAGGTCGCGCACCGCCCGCTTGCGTTTGCGCCCGTAGCCGATGCGCACTTCGGGGATGATGCTTTGGTATTCCGGCTGGTAATTCTTCAGGTTTTTCTGGATGGTGCGGTGCCAGTCGATTTCGTTGTGGCGCGGGTTGCGGGTGCGGATGGATCGGTTGAGCGCGCCCTGTACCGCCTGCTGTGTCGGCGTTTGCAGTTTTTGCATCAGTTCGTCCACCACTTTCTGCACGATTTGCCGCGCGAGCGCCTTGTTTTTTTCGGGGATGACCCGGCTCAGGCTCATCAGGGTGGCGACGAGATGCACGTCCGGGGTGATGTTTTCCAGCATTTCTTTTTCGGTGAGCAGCGCGGTGAGGTTGAGCCGCTCCACCGCGTCTTTCTGCATGATTTGCACGACGGACTGCGGGAAATATTCGCGGATGTCGCCCAGCCAGGCGCTCACTTTCGGCGCAGACGCGCCGAGGCCGCCACGGCGGCTGCCACCTTCGCCGGGGTTGTCGTAGAGGGCGGCGAGCGCCTTGTCCATGCGGATTTCGGCGGCGTCCAGCCCGCCACCGCAGCTTGCTTCGGCATCACTGCCGAGGATGAGGCGCCAGCGGTTGAGGTATTCGGTTGGGGTCATGGGGATTCCAGTCAAATGGGCATCTGCAAATTCTGCGGCATTTCCCGCGCGCCGTCCATGCTTGACCGCAGCGGGCGTATCTGCGACATTCCGTGGCCACGCCCTTCATCGCCCAACCCCATGCGCATCCACACCATCCGCCTTGCTAACCTCAACGCCCTTGCCGGCGAATGGGAAATCGACCTCGACCATCCCGCCTACGCCGACAACATCTACGCCCTGACCGGCCCGACCGGCGCGGGCAAAACCACCATACTGGACGCCATCAGCCTCGCCCTCTATGGGCGCACACCCCGGCTGGAACGCATCGGCAAGGCGGGCAACGAAACCATGAGCCGCCACAGCGGCCATTGCCACGCCGAAATCACCTTCAGCACCCGCGCCGGGCGCTACCGCAGCCACTGGAGCCAGCACCGCGCGCGGCGCAAGGCGGGCGGCGAACTGCAAAACCCCAAACACGAACTGGCCGACGCTGCGAGCGGCGAAATCCTCGCCACCGGGCTGAAAGACACCGCCGCCGCCATCGAAAAACTCACCGGGATGGACTACCAGCGCTTCACCCGCGCCATGCTGCTGGCGCAGGGCGACTTCGCCGCCTTCCTCCGCGCCGCGCCGGACGAACGCGCGCCGCTGCTCGAACAAATCACCGGAACCGCCATCTACAGCCGCATCTCCATCGCCGTCCACGACCGCCTGCGCGCCGCCCAGGAACAAGAACGCGCGCTCGCCCTCGACACCGCAGGCATCACCCCGCTTGACGCCGACACCCTCGCCGCACTCACCGCCGACACCGCCGCGCTGCAAGAACAGCTCGCCGCCCTCGAAACCCGCCAACAACAAACCGCCGCCGCCCTCACCCGCGCCCAACAGCGCAGCGAATTACACGGCGAACACGACCGCCTCGCCGCCGAGCAGACCGCGCACGAAGCCGCCCTTGCCCGCTTCGCGCCTGAGCGTCTGCGCCTCGCCCGCGCGCAACA
>NZ_CALJAH010000336.1 GCF_938028185.1 uncultured Cardiobacterium sp.
AACCCCGCCACCACCCCCCTGCCCGCCATCCGCCGCAGCGTCAGCAAACTATAACGCCGCCTGCTGCGGGCTTTGCGCTGCGGGCGTCCTCCAAACCGCCCCCTCCCCCGTGGGGAGGGCGGGGTGGGGGCAGTAAACACACCGCGCAGCGACGCCATCCGATAAATCCCCTCGCCATTTATAGCAACCCTCCGAAAACCGCATGCGGTGCTTCGTTGCTGGCGCACACTATGGCGTTACCTTCGGCGGCGCGCCTTGTCTGAAACTTTATGTGGATGGCGGTACATACACCTGAGCGCTCAAGGTGTATGCAAACCCGCCGCGTGAACGTGCTATGGTTCTGCCCTTTGGAAAAGCATGAGGAGTTTTATGTCGCAAGTTTTACCGCGAGGCGACCGCGGGGCGATGGCCGGGCTGGTGCTTGGCTGCGTACTCTTTGGCTTGGGCAGCCTGATTATCGTCTTCGTGCCGCTTGGCAGCTTTGCCATGTCATTTTGGCGGCTGCTGGTTGGCGCGCTGGCGTTTGGCCTGTGGGCGTGGTGGCGGCGGCCGCCGTTTCCGCAGAACCGCCGCTGCTGGTACTTCGCCGCCGCAGCCGGGGTGTTTTTGAATCTCGATTTGGCGCTGTGGCACGAGAGCATTCACGCGGTCGGGCCGGGGATTTCGACCCTGCTCAACAGTTTGCAGATTTTCTTCCTCGCCGCGATTGGCTTCCTCTTTTTTGGCGAACGTCCTGGCGGCTGGCAGGTGGCGAGTCTGGCGCTGGCGGTAGCCGGCGTGGCGCTGATTGCCAGCCCGGAGTTTGCGCTCAATGAACGCGCGGGCTGGGGGCTGGTGAGCGGTACGGTTTCCGGGGCGATGCTGGCGCTGTCGATGGCGGCGATTCGCAAGGTGCATGCGGTGGCGCCGGTGGCTCTGGTGCCGCTGATGCTGATATTGAGCGTCTGCGGCGCGGCGAGTGCGCTACCGGTGGCGCTCATCGCGGGCGAAGCGCTGTGGCCGCGCAGCGCGCAGGCGGTCGGGCTGATTTTGGTGTACGGGCTGGTGATGCAGTGTTTGGCGTGGGGGCTGATTGCCTTCGCCATTCCGCGCCTGTCGCTGGCGCTGACCGGACTGTTCTTACTGGCCGAGCCGGTCGCCGCGCTGCTGCTGGATGCGTTTTGGCTGATGAAACCGGTCGCGGCGATTCAGTGGGGCGGTGCGGCGCTGACGCTACTGGCGATTTATTTGGGTTCAGTGAAGCGCGGGCGCTGATTTTCCAAGCTACACCCCCACTTCCCCCGCCGTCAGCACGCCCAAATCCAGCAGTGCGCGGGCAATGCCGTCTTCCTCCAGCGTGCCGGTCTCGTGCGTCGCGACCGCTTTCAGTTCGGAGCAGGCGTCGCCCATCGCCACCGCGCAGCCGACGGCGGCGAACATTTCCACGTCGTTCAGGCCGTCGCCGAACGCCATCGTCTCCTGCGGGCTAAAGCCGAGCGCGGCGCAGCGCGTAGGGTGGGGCTTGCCCCACCACCACGCAACGTGCCGTGCAAGGCGCGATTGCCCGGCTGTTGCGGCTTACAGGCCCTCGTATTGCAGCATTTTGCGCAGGGTGTTGTAGCGGATGCTGGCTGCGAGATAGACAAGGGAGCGGTCTTCGCGGTGGGTGGCGCTTTGGGAGGCGAGGAATGTTTTTTCCTGCCCCGCTGCGGGGCGGTATTCCGGTGCGCGCCAGCGGCGGAAGCTGCCAAGGTCGCCGTCTTTGCGGAAGTGTTCGGCGTAGAGCGGTTGCCCCTGTTCGTCGTAGAGGTTGAGCCAGCGTTCGCAGTATCCGTTGCAGGGCAGGATATGCCGCTCCAGCGCGAGGATTTGCCCGTTTTCGTGGTAGTAGCGCAGGCCGCGGCTGATTTCACCGGCGCTGTTGTAGAGGTCGTCAAAGGGCAGGCCGGGTTGCGGGGTGGCGACGGCGAGACGGCCTTCGTGGTAGGTGTAGAGCGGGCTGACCGCCTCGCCGTTTTTGTATTGCTGAATAGCGCGGATGCTGCCGTCTTTGCGGTACCAGACGATTTTGCCGTCCACCGCGGCGGGGCTGAAGTCCGCCGGGTTGGCGTCTTTTTTCAGGGTGAACGGTGCGGTTTGCGGGGTGTCGCTGTCTTGGTAGTAGTCCTGCACCACGCGGCGGCCGTCGGCGGTGTTGCCCAGTATTTTGCGGTAATAGCCGCCGGAGACGGGTTTTGCGGCGGGCTTGCCGTCGTGGCCGGCATAAAGGGGCGCGGTGGTTGCGGGCGGGAGCAGCGGGGTGTAGTCGATGGGGTTGTGCGCCGCCTGTTTGGCATCAAGGATGTCTTCCGGCAGCGGCTGTACGGGCAGGGCGGGTGGCGCGGGCAGGCTTTCCATGCTGATTGGCGGGGCGTCGGTGTTGTCTGCGGCGGCGGGTTCGCTGTCCAGTTTGGAGGGTTGCGGGCTAACCCCACCCCGTCCCTCCCCCACAGGGGGAGGGGGTAGTTCGGTGGTAGTGGCGGGGGCGGGTTCGCGGTTCGCTTCGGTGGGCTGCGGGTTATCCCCGCCCCGTTCCTCCCCCACAGGGGGAGGGGGTCGATCGGTGGTAGTGGCGGGG
>NZ_CALJAH010000337.1 GCF_938028185.1 uncultured Cardiobacterium sp.
TGGGTTGTCGTGCAAGCTATGGTTCGGAAGGAAGTCTATTGTTTACGGCAAAAACGGGTAATCAATATAGCCTTTGCTGTCGCCGCCAAACATGGTGGCGCGGTCGGGAATATTTAATGCGGCACCGAGGGCAAAGCGGCGCGGCAAGTCGGGATTGGCGAGGAATGCAGCGCCGAAAGCAATCAAATCGGCAATGCCTTTTTCCAGCTCCTGCTCGCCGGTTTCTGCCGTATAACCCGTTCCGGCAATCAGCGTTTTCTCCACCATTTTGCCGAACAGTTCGATTTCATCATCCTGCGGGTAATGTGGCAGGAGCGGAAACATTGGTGAGCGCTTCATGATTTTCACAAAAGAGAAATTCAGTTTGTTTAATTCACCCAGCAAATAGCGGTAAGTGGCGACAGGATCATCAAAGGCTATGCCGGCATAGGGATGCAGCGGGCTGATTTTGATACCGACTTTGTCGCTGCCAATGGCGTCGATAATGGCGCGCATTGTTTCCAGGGTAAAGCGCGCCCGGTTTTCGATGCTGCCGCCGTATGCGTCCGTGCGCTGGTTGGCGGATTCGGCGAGGAATTGTTGCGACAAATAGCCATTGGCGGCGTGCAATTCGACGCCATCGAATCCGGCTTTAATCGCGTTTTTTGCCGCCTGCGCGTAATCGGATATGGTTTGCTCTATTTCGGCAAGGCTCAAGGCGCGCGGTGTTTCGTAATCTTTCGCTCCTTGCGAGGTGAAATGTTTGACGCCTGCGACGTTAATGGCGATGGCACTCGGTGCGACCGGCAATGCGCCATGGCGGTCAATGGAATGGGCGACGCGGCCGGTATGCCACAGTTGCGCGTAAATCAGTCCGCCTTTTTCATGTACCGCTACGGTAATTTTTTGCCAGGCGGCGATTTGCGCGTCGTTGTAAAGGCCGGGGGTGAGCGGGCTGCCAATGGCATCGGCGGAGATGTTGATGGCTTCCGACAGGATGAGTCCGGCAGAGGCGCGCTGTGCGTAGTATTCGGCAGTCATGTCGCCGACGATGCCGTCCGCATCGGCGCGGCTGCGGGTCATCGCCGCCATCACCATCCGGTTTTTCAGGGTGTGGCTGCCGAGCTGGAAAGGTTCGAGTAATTTCATGGTGTGTCTCCGGTTGAATGATGCGGTGCATGGTAATCGCTGCCGTCTGGCGGATAAATCCCCCAAAATGGATAACATTTATGCGGAAATGTATTAATCTGGCAGGGAAGGGCAGGGCGCGGGGTGATTTACATACACCTGAGCGCTCTCCCTGTATGTATATTTGGAGTCATCATGGATTTTTTGAATGAAATACCGCTGTTTGTCGAAGTGGCGCAATGTTTGAGTTTCAGCCGGGCGGCAGCGAAGCTGGATATGCCGCAGTCGTCGCTGTCGCGCCGTATCCGCACGCTGGAGCAGGCGCTGGGCGTGCAGCTCTTTAACCGCAGTACGCGCCAAATCAGGCTGACGGAGGCGGGGCAGCGCTATTTGCAGCGCGCCGCGCCGCTGGTGGAGGAGGCGCGGCTTTTGCATGACGAGCTGAGCGGCCGGTACGCGCGGCCAGGCGGGGTGTTGCGCCTGTCCTTGCCGGTGGATTTCGCTTATGAGTTTCTCGCGCCGCTGCTGCCGCAATTCGCCGCGCAATTCCCGGAGATTGTGCTGGAGATGGATGTGTCGCCGCGCCGGGTGGATCTGGTCAGCGAGCCGTTTGATGTGGCAGTACGCGCGGGAATGCTGCCCGATTCGGGACTGGTCGCGCACCGCCTGTTGCAGTCGCCGCGCTATCTGTACGCCGCGCCGGGCTATGTGCGGGCGCAGGGCGCGCCGAAGTCGCCTGCCGCGTTGGCGGCGCACCGCTGTTTGCCGCAGACAGGGACGACGGTATGGCGGCTGACGGCATTCGGGACAGCGGAGACGGTCGCCGTTGCCGGGACGTTTGTGGCGGACAGCCCCGGCCTGTTGCAGCGGCTTGCCGTCGCCGGGATGGGCATCGCGCTGTTGCCGGAGCTGGGCGCGCGCGAGGCGGTCGCCAGCGGCCGCTTGCAGCGGGTATTGTCGCCGTGGCAGGCGGAGGCGGTGCCAATCCATGCACTGACGACGACGCGGCTGTTGCCCGCAAAAAGCCGCTGTTTTATTGAATTTTTGCGGGAACAGGTGTCGGACTGACATGAAAAAAGCCGCTCGCGGGCGGCCTTATACGTCTGCAAACGGATTGAGCAATGGCACTTGCAGGGCGGCGAAATCGCGGGTGTTGTGCGTGACCAGCGTCAGATCGTGGCGGATGGCGCTGGCG
>NZ_CALJAH010000338.1 GCF_938028185.1 uncultured Cardiobacterium sp.
TGTATGGACAGATAGTCTGAGTAAATGTACGCCGGGAACATCCTCTGGTAGCGGTGCTTTTCCCTGAAATGTGAAAAATGCAAGTATCCGTGCATAGACGGCATCTCCCATCCCAGCCCCTCGCAGGAGGGGCTTTTTGTTTACATACACATCGAGCGCTCATGTGTATGTAAATGACGGTTATAGTACGGCTTAGCAGCTGTAGTACAGCTCAAATTCGAGCGGGTGCACTTGCAGGCGCATGCGTTCGACTTCTTGGCGTTTTAGCTCGATGTAGCCTTTGAGCAGGTCGTCGGTGAAGACGTCGCCTTGTTTGAGGAAGGCGGTGTCCGCTTCCAGCGCGTCCAGCGCCTGTTCCAGCGAGAAGGCGACTTGCGGGATGTTGTCCGCTTCTTCCGGAGGCAGGTCGTAGAGGTCTTTGTCCATCGCCTCGCCAGGGTGGATTTTGTTTTTGATGCCGTCCAGTCCCGCCATCAGCAGCGCGGAGAAGGCGAGGTAGGGGTTGGCGGTGGAGTCGGGGAAGCGGATTTCGATGCGCCGCGCTTTCGGGTTGGTGATGTAGGGGATGCGGATGGAGGCGCTGCGGTTGCGCGCGGAGTAGGCGAGCATGATCGGCGCTTCAAAGTGCGGCACCAGGCGTTTGTAGCTGTTGGTGGAGGGGTTGGTGAAGGCGTTCAGCGCGCGCGCGTGTTTGATGACGCCGCCAATGAAGTAGAGCGCCATGTCGGAGAGGCCGCCGTAGCCGTCGCCGCTGAAGAGGTTTTTGCCGTCTTTGCCGAGCGAGATGTGGACGTGCATCCCGGAGCCGTTGTCGCCGACGATGGGTTTGGGCATGAAGGTCGCGGTTTTGCCCGCCGCGTGGGCGACGTTGTGGATGATGTATTTGAGTTGTTGCACTTCGTCGGCTTTGCGTACAAGGGTGTTGTAGCGTACGCCGATTTCGCATTGGCCGGTGGCGACTTCGTGGTGCTGCACTTCCACGCCCTGACCGACGTGGCTCAGCAGTTCGCACATTTCGGCACGCAGGTCGTGCAGGGAATCGACCGGGGCGACGGGGAAGTAGCCGCCCTTGACGTTGGGGCGGTGGCCGCTGTTGCCGCTGTCGATGTCGGCGGCGCTGTTCCAGATGCCTTCTTCGCTGATAATTTCAAACATGACTTTGTGCATACTGGTCTGGTATTTCATTTCGTCAAAGACGAAGAATTCGTTCTCCGGGCCGAAATAGGCGGTGTCGGCGATGCCGGTGGATTTGAGGTAGGCTTCGGCGCGGCGGGCGAGCGAGCGCGGGTCGCGCGCGTAACCCTGCATGGTGTCCGGCTCAATGATGTCGCAGGTGAGGACGAGGGTTTTGTGCGCGTAGAAGGGGTCGATGTAGGCGGTCGCCGGGTCGGGCATGAGGATCATGTCGGAGTTGTGGATGCCTTTCCAGCCGGCAAAGGAGGAGCCGTCGAACATTTTGCCTTCTTCAAAGAAGTCTTCGTCGATGTCCGCCGGGTAGCTGATGTGGTGTTCTTTGCCCTTGCTGTCGGTGATGCGCAGGTCGAGGTATTCGATATTTTCGTCGTGGATGAGTTGCAGGATGTCGTTCGGGGTCATGCGGTTGCTCCGGTTGTGTGGTAAAGGGCGCCATTATATGCGTGCGGGTGCAGGCGGTGGGGTTTAGGCGGTAAAATGTCGCCTTATCTGGCGGGTCGCCCGCTGTTTTTGTTTGTTATTGTAGAGGTTTTTATGGTTGTTACCCGTTTTGCCCCCAGCCCGACCGGCGATTTGCATATCGGCGGCGTGCGCACCGCGCTGTATTGTTGGCTGCATGCGCGCCAGCATCAGGGCGTGTTCCGCCTGCGCATTGAGGATACGGATCTGGAGCGCTCGACCGAGGCGTCCACCCGGGTGATTCTCGATGGTCTGAACTGGCTCGGCCTGCATCATGACGGCGAAATCGTCTATCAAAGCAAGCGTTTCGCCGACTACGACGCAATTATCGAGCAGATGATTGCGCGCGGGCAGGCGTACTATTGCTGGTGCACGCCGGAGGAACTGGAGGCGATGCGCGAGGAGCAAAAGCGCCTCGGCCTGCCACAGCGTTACAACGGCAAATACCGCGACGGCGGCGAACCGGTGCCGGGCGTAACACCGGCGGTGCGCTTCAAGAATCCGCTGGAAGGAAGCGTGAGCTGGCACGACAAGGTGCGCGGCGTAGTGACGGTCAATAACAGCGAGCTCGACGACTGGGTTATCCGCCGCTCTGACGGCGCGCCGACCTACAATTTCTGCGTGGTCGTCGATGATGCGGCGGCGAAAGTGTCGCTGGTCATCCGCGGCGAAGACCACGTCAGCAACACGCCGAAACAGATTAACCTCTACCGCGCGCTGGGATACGACGTGCCGGAATTTGCGCACGTGCCGATGATTCTCGGCGACGACGGCAAGCGCCTGTCGAAGCGGCACGGCGCGACCAACGTCCTCGATTACCGCCGCGAAGGCTATCTGCCACCGGCGATTTTGAATTATCTGGTGCGCCTCGGCTGGGCGCACGGCGACCAGGAAATTTTCAGCATGGACGAGATGTTGCAATATTTCCGCATTGATGACGTGCATAGCGCCGCGTCCACCTTCAACACGGAAAAACTGCGCTGGCTCAACCAGCACTATATAAAAGAATCCACGCCGGAAGCGCTGCTGCCGCAACTGTTGCCGCAATTCGCCGCACTTGGCGTCGCTGTGGATGAAGCGACCGTACTGCGCGCCATCCCGCATTACCAGGAGCGGGCGAAGACGCTGAAAGAAATGGCAGAGCACATGGCGTGGATATTCGTCGCGCCGCAAACTTTCCCGGCGGACGCGGCGAAAAAAGCGTTCAAAGGCGCAGAAACGGCGCGGCTGTTGCGGGATTTGCAAACGCGCATCGCCGCGCTGGATGTGGTGAACGCGGAAACCTTGCACGACGCCATCGCCGCCTGCGTCGAAGCGAACGGCGTCGGCTTTGGCAAAGTCGGTCAACCCGCGCGATTGGCAATTACCGGCGGCGCGCCATCGCCCGATTTGGCAGTCACACTATCGCTGCTGGATAAAGCGGAAATCCTGCACCGCTTGCAGTTTGCCGCTGAATATATCGCGCAAAATCAGGAATAAACAAAAAAAAGCAGTTTGCCATTTGACGAAGGCGTGTGTTCCGCATAGAATGCGCGCCTTCCCGAAACGGGGCTATAGCTCAGCTGGGAGAGCGCCTGCATGGCATGCAGGAGGTCAGCGGTTCGATCCCGCTTAGCTCCACCAAATGTCCCCATCGTCTAGAGGCCTAGGACATCGCCCTTTCACGGCGGTAACAGGGGTTCGAATCCCCTTGGGGATGCCACCTTTCGGGTGGCATCATTTTTTTGGGAAGACCACACACAGTTAACCGTATCCTGTCCCCATCGTCTAGAGGCCTAGGACATCGCCCTTTCACGGCGGTAACAGGGGTTCGAATCCCCTTGGGGATGCCACACTACCCAAATTCAAAAAAACACGCTTCAGGCGTGTTTTTTCTTGCCCGTTTTCTGGCGGCATTTATACATACACCATGAGCGCTACCCTGTATGTAAACGCACGAAAGCGGCGACAAAACCGCGTTGCCGAAAGTGCCGCTTGGGCGTAATATTGCCGCCCTCATTTACCCATCCCACCGGAGAACCCCATGCGCAAAATCGGCAAATCGCACAAGCTGGACAACGTCTGTTACGACATTCGCGGCCCGGTACTGGCGGAAGCGATGCGCATGGAACGGCAGGGCTACGACATCATCAAACTCAACATCGGCAACCCGGCACCATTTGGCTTCAATGCGCCGGATGAAGTGCGCGAAGATCTGATCGCCAACCTTTCCAAGGCGCAGGGCTACAGCGAATCCAAAGGCATCTTTGCCGCACGCAAAGCCATCATGCACGAAACCCAACGCCTCGGCATTAAGGGCGTGACCGTTGATGACATCATCCTCGGCAATGGCGTTTCCGAACTGATCGTGATGGCGATGCAGGCATTATTAGACAGCGGCGACGAAGTACTGCTGCCGATGCCGGATTACCCGCTGTGGACAGCGGCCATCAACCTCGCCGGCGGCAAGGCCGTACACTACCTCTGCGACGAAGAAAATGGCTGGAACCCGGCCATTGACGACATCCGCGCCAAAGTCAATGCCAACACCAAAGGCATCGTCCTCATCAACCCGAACAACCCGACCGGCGCGGTTTATAGCGAAGAAATACTGCGCGAAATCGTCGCCATCGCCGAAGAACACGGCCTGGTCATCTTCGCCGACGAAATCTACGACAAAATCCTCTACGAAGGCGCGCGCCACATTCCGACCGCGACCCTGGTCGAACACACCCTCTGCGTCACCTTCAACGGAATGTCCAAAGCCTACCGCGCCGCCGGATTCCGCTCCGGCTGGATGATCCTCTCCGGCAATCTGGAAATGGCGCGCGGCTACCTCGAAGGACTGGATATGCTCTCCTCCATGCGGCTCTGCGCCAACGTGCCGGCGCAATACACCATCCAGACTGCACTTGGCGGCTACCAGAGCATCTACGACCTGACCCGCCCCGGCGGTCGCCTGCGCGAACAGCGCGACATCGCCTGGGAAAAAATCAACGATATTCCCGGACTCTCCATGAGCAAGCCGATGGGCGCACTCTACGGCTTCGTCAAAATGGACACCGAACGCTTCAATATCCGCAACGACGAACGCTTCGTCCTCGACCTGCTGCGCAACAAACAAATCCTCCTCGTCCACGGACGCGCCTTCAACTGGCACGCGCCCGACCACTTCCGCGTTGTCTTCCTCCAATACAAGGACGATTTAAGCGCCGCGCTGGACAAAGTCGCAGAATTCCTGAAAACTTACCAGCAAAAATAGCGGATTGCGAAAAAAGCAGGACACCGCCTTGACGGCATCAGCCAATCTCCTTAGAATTCGCCGCCTCAATTCCAATCCCGGATAGCTCAGTCGGTAGAGCAAGTGACTGTTAATCACTGGGTCGGCGGTTCGAGCCCGTCTCCGGGAGCCAAATTGAGGGAATAAAGACCAATCCCGGATAGCTCAGTCGGTAGAGCAAGTGACTGTTAATCACTGGGTCGGCGGTTCGAGCCCGTCTCCGGGAGCCAAATTCCAGAATTCCGTAAAACGCCCTGCACGGGCGTTTTTTATTGCCCGGCGCAAAAGGCTATCCGCTACAATAGCGCCTCTTTTTGGCAGCAGAAAACCGATCACAACATGAGCAAACGATTGAGCGACGAGGCAATACGGCAACTGGTTCAGCAAGAAATGCAGGCAACCGAAGCGCTGATGCGCGCGGAAATGCAGTCCGAAGTCCCGCTGGCAGAACTGGTGATGCAATACGCCATCGGCGACGGCGGCAAGCGCTTCCGCCCGTTCCTGACCCTGCTCAGCTGCGGCCTCTGCGACTATCGCGGCGAGCACGCCATTACCGCTGCCGCTTTCATCGAATTCATCCATAACGCCACCCTGCTGCACGACGACGTCGTCGATGAATCGGCGCTGCGTCGCGGCAAACCGTCCGCCAACATCGCCTTTGGCAACGCCGCCAGCGTTCTCGTCGGCGACTTCCTCTACACCCGCGCCTTCCAGCTGATGGTGCGCACCGGCAACAATGCCGTCATTGCGATGATGGCCGACGCAGTCAACCTCATCGCCGCTGGTGAAGTGATGCAACTCGGCAATATGCACGACCCGGACGTGGATGAGCCGCGCTACTACCGGGTGATTGAGCTGAAAACCGCAGTACTGTTCGCCGCTGCTTGCAAAACCGCCGGACTACTCGCCGAGCTTGCGGCAGAGCGCAGCGAACAACTCGCCGTGTACGGGCGCAAACTGGGCATGGCCTTTCAAATCATGGACGACCTGCTCGATTACACCGGCGACGAAGCGCTCATCGGCAAATCACTCGGCGACGACCTCGCCGAAGGCAAACCGACGCTGCCACTCATCCGCGCGCAACAACAACTGCCCGCCGCAGAAAAACAGCGCCTGCGCGATATCATCGAAGCGGGCGACCGCGACGCCATCGGCGAAGTCATCACCCTGTTGCAGGCGACCGACGCCCTGCCCTACAGCCGCGCCGCTGCCGCCCGTCTTGCCGATGAGGCCATGCAGGCGCTGGCAGATTTTCCCGACAGCGCCTACAAAAACGCGCTCTTTTCGCTGGCGCAACACACGACCGAACGCGAGCATTGAGCGGTACGGCATCTGCGCGCGTTTCCCGTAACGCCCCCCCGACGGTTATCGGTGCGCTGTCATTCTTTTGCCGTTGATGCAACCTGCCAGGGGGCTCAATATCGCCCGTGTTTTCAGGTGCCAATTGCGCTTGCACGCCATGACACCGCCCGTCTTGTGCAACTGTCATCACGCCAATCCAGGCAAACGCCGCTTATGGTATAGCAAAATTTTGGGGTTTTTATGAATGCACTTCTTCAGGGTTTTTTGGTGTCGGGCGGGCTTATTGTCGCCATCGGTGCGCAGAATGCCTTTGTGTTGAAGCAGAGTTTGCGGCGCTGGCAGGTGTTGCCCATCGTGCTGACCTGTTTTCTTTGTGATTTTTCGCTGATGACGCTCGGCGTTTTCGGCCTCGGCACGCTGATTGGCGAAAGCCGGGTAGCGTCGGTGGCGCTGGCGCTGGTTGGCGCGCTGTTTTTGGCGGTTTATGGGGCGCGGGCGTTCCGCGCGGCGTGGCGCGGCGGTGCCACGATGTCGGCAGACGGCACGGAAGCGGCGGGCAGCACGCAACAGGCGGTGCTGCTGACGCTGGCAATTACCCTGCTCAATCCGCACGTTTATCTGGATACGGTGGTGATTGTTGGCGGCATCGCCGGAACGCTGTCGCCTGCCGCCAAAGCGCTGTTTCTCTGCGGCGCGGTGGCGGCGTCGGCGCTGTGGTTTTTCGCGCTGGGTTTTGGTGCGCGGCTGTTGTTGCCGCTGTTCCGCCGCCCGCTGACTTGGCGTCTGCTGGACGCGGTGATTGGCGTGGTGATGTGGGCGATTGCCTTCAGTTTGTTGCGCTACGCTGTCGCCCTGCTTTGAGGCCGCGCCGTCCGAGATACATCAGAATCATCCCGGCGAAGGCGATGCTGCCGCCCGCAATCAGCGACCAGTGCAGGCTTTCGTGCAGCCAGAGGGCGGCGAAAAGCACGCCAAAGACGGGCTCAAGGGTGAGGTAGCCCGCCGCCGTGCCCGCGCCGAGGCTGCGGATGCCGTCGAAGTACCAGACGTAGGCGAGTACGGTCGAGCCGAAGACGATGCCGGACATGGCAATCCAGGCGTCGCGCGGGGCGCGAGCGAGTGCGCCCCAGGCGGCGGTGCCGTCGATGGCAAGCGCGAATGGCAACAGCATCAGCGCGCCGAGAAGCAGGGTGCAGACGGTAGTGATCAGCGCATCCATGCCGCCGAGGACGCGGCGGCCAATGAGGGTATAGGCCGTCCAGCAGAGGATGCAGAAGCCGATAAGGATTTCGCCGGTACCAATGCCGCCGTGCAACAGCGTCAGCGGGTTGCCCTGGGCGATGACCACCGCCGAGCCGCAGACGGCAAGCGCCATTCCCGCGATGATGCGCGCGTTCAGCCGTTCGCCGAAAAACCACGCCGCCGAGAGCAGGGTCAGCACCGGGCTGAGCGAAAACAGCACCGCCGCCTTGCCCGCCGGCATCCGCTGCACGCCGTACATGAAACTGGCGGTATAGACGGTGATGCCGAAGAGCGCCGCCAGCGCCATCGCGCCCCATTGGCGGCGGGAGAGGGTGAGCAGGCTGCGCAGACGGCGCAGGTGGTGCAGCCAGTAGAGCAGGACGAGTGCGGCGAGGAGGAAGCGCAGGGTGGCGGCGGTGAGGATGGGCATCGCGCCGGTGATGGTTTTTGCCCAGGGATAGGACGCGCCCCAAAGGGCGGTCATGCCGAGCAGTTTGAGATGCACGCCCCAGGGCGTGGCGGCAGGAGCGGGTTCGGGTGTATTCATGGGGTTCTGCGGGAAAACGCCCGCCGCTGCGGAGCAACGACGGGCGCGGGTATTAGCGAGGATTCGGGCGCTATTTTAGCGGTTTCGCGTGGTCTGCCCTGGCCGATTTTTGTGCTGCATAAAAAACGCAGCTTGCGCTGCGTTGTGGGATTAACTGCCGTTTAGCGGCTCAGGCTGACGTTGCCGTCTGCGCCATGCAGGGCAGCGGCGAAGGCATCAGCATCAAAGGTGTCTTCGTGGGTGACGACGATGTTGCCGTTGTTGATGTTCACCCATTTGACGCCGGGCACTTTCATGCCGGTATCTTTCAGTTTGTCGGTGTTGTCGGCGGTGAGGCCGCTCGCCTGGTAGAGGGTTTGTGGCATATGCGCTCCTGATGGGTTACGGGTCGCGCCGGATGGCGCTTGTTGGAGATGAATGCACGGACGATGCCAACAGCGCTGTTTTTTCTTTTTGTTTTCCTGAAGATGGGGCGATATTTTCGGGAACGTGGCACATCGGCAAGGCGATAAACACAATCTTCGCCTTGCGTTTATAGCTATCCACCGAAAGTTTCAGACAAGGCGCGTCGCTGTAGCCGCAAAATCGTCGTCATCACCCGGAGGGTGCGCCGAGGCGCACCCTATGGCGGATTCTGTAGTCTGGGACTTTAAGGTGCATTGCCTGTCTTCAGCGGCTGCTGTCCTTGCGGCGGGGATTGACGATTTCGCTGTTGATGCCGCTGTCATCGAAGTGTTCGAGCAGGGTGTCCAGTCCTTCCCGGGTTTTGAGTGCGATTTCGCCGGGGTAGAGCGGGATGAGCGCGTAGAGGTTGAGGCGGGTGCCGTCGCGGCTGTGAAAGACGCAGTATTCGTGCGGGTGGCTGACAAAGGGCGGCAGTACCAGCACGCCGGAGAAGGGCGTGTCGGCGATTGCGGTCATCGGCTCGCCGTTGGGGAAGATGTGGCCGGTGCCGAGCCAGTTGCCCGGCGTGCGCGCGAAGTCGGCAATCATGGTGAGCCAGGCGATCGGCCAGTAGCCTTGTTCGCTTTTGAGGTTGTCCGGGCTGATGTTCCATTCGGGCGGCAGCATGATCATCAGTTCGGCACGTTCGGCGGCGGTTTTGTTCGGGATTTCGTCCGGGATGTCCATTGGCCGGTCGGAGAGGCCGAGGGTGGCGAGGGTGTGGTAGGGGCGGTTTTCGCCGGGACGCCACCAGAGCAGGTCTATCGGGCTTTCGCTGTCTTCGCGGCGGAAGGTGGCGGTGACGGGGCCGAGGTATTGTTCGAGGTGGCTGGTGATTTCACGGCGGTAGTTGGCGCTGGCGGCGGCAATGTGCGCCGGCTCGTCGTCTTCGGGGTAGAGCTGGTAGCTGAGGTAGGTGTAGAGCCATTCATCGAAGCTGTCGTAATCGGCGAGGATTTCGTAGTCGGCGGTGTTGTAGATGACCAGCGGCTGGCCGTCGCTGCCGTCTTCGGTCGGGGCGTAGTCAAGTGCGATGAGGATGTCGCCGCTTTGGTACACGGGCAGCCAGGACGGGTGGGTGTAGTACGGTTGGGTTTGACTGGTTTGGTCGGCGTCAGGACGGATGGTGTCGTTGGGGTCGCCATTGATGCGTTCGCGCACCTTTTCCTGCCACATTTTTTGTACGGCGGCGATGTCCTGGTGGCCAATCCAGCGTTCGCCATCAGCGGTGGGGGCGCTGTAGCCGTTAAACACGCTCCAGATTTTTTTGAGGGTGGCGGGGAAGCGGATGCCGTAGAGGTGTTCGCTGATACGGATGTCGTTCGGGTTGGCGGGCGGGTTGTGCGGCAGCGCCGGGTTGGCTTTTTGCAGGGCGAGGTATTCGTCGAGCAGGGTGGCGAGGCTGACGGCGTGGCGGTGGGTGGTGATGGCGTGCGCGTGGCTGTCAAACCACAGTGCGAAGCTGTCGTCCAGGTGGAGGATGTTGCTGTTTTCGGGTTCGGTGTTGATTTGGGCGTAGATGACCTGGCCGCTGGTACCCTGGGGTTCGGGGTCGTAGTCGATGCAGTAGAAGCCTTCGTTGTCCGCCATGAAGGGGATCCAGAAGGGGTTGTAGAGGGTGTTTTTCGCCAGTCCTGCGGCGTCAATGTGCGGCAGGCGCACTTGCGGCCAGTGTTTGCCGTAATAGTTTTCGCAAAATTCGCGCCATTCTTGTTGTTTGCCGTAGATTTCGTCCAGCCCCAGCCAGCGCGGTTCGCCCGGCGGGATGCGGTCGTGGATTTGGCCGTTGAAGGCGCGGTAGATGGCGGCGAGGCTGTCGGGCAGGCGCACGCCGTGTTCGCTTTCAAAGTTTTTCAGTTCGGCGTCGCCTGCGCCGGGGTTGAGCGCGCTGGTGAGGCCACGGGCAGCGAGGTTTTCGAGGTAGTGTTTGAGTTTTTCGGCAATGTCCATGTTTTCGGTTGTGCGGGTTTGGGCTATGGGCGGCATTGTACGGGCTTTTCCGGCAGGCGGCGCGTAGAATGCCGCTGTTTTTGTAATGGAGGTTTTTATGTTTGTTGTTGCCGCAAATGCCCGCCTGTTCTCGTTTCCGGTGTTTTTTGATGGCGGCTGTGCGCCGTTTGTGCGCGACGGCCTGGCGTCGTTTGCCCTGTCGCAGCCGCAGGTGCGGGCGCAGGCGCGGGCGGATGATGTGTTGCTGGGGCTGTCCGGCGAGGATGGCCGGGTGCGGCTGGTGTTCGCTTTTGTCGTTGATGAGGCGCTGCCGTGGCCGGAATACAGCGCGCAATGCCGCACGGGTGAGCGTCGTCGCGTACCGCGCAATGTGCTGGATGCGGCGGATGCGATTTTCCCGCCAAACAGCCGCAATCCGCTGCCGTCATGGTCGGGGCATACCGCCGCCGATTTCGCGCGCGATGTGGAGGCGGGGCAACAGGCGCTAACCAGCCGCCGCTTCTGGTATTTCGGCAAGGGTGACCGCGTTCCGGCGTGGTTGCCCGAGGATTTGCAAACACTCTTGCCGGCGGAAGGGTTCCGCCAACAGGCGAACGCGCCGCTCGTGCCGCGTTTTGCCGCGTTCTTTAATGAACTGC
>NZ_CALJAH010000339.1 GCF_938028185.1 uncultured Cardiobacterium sp.
AAATATGTGAAATCCGCGACCATCGTCGGCGACGTCATGGGGAAATACCACCCGCACGGCGACAGCGCCATTTACGACACCCTCGTCCGCATGGCGCAACCCTTCTCGCTGCGCTACCCGCTGGTTGATGGCCAGGGCAACTTCGGCTCGCTCGATGGCGACCCGCCCGCCGCCTACCGCTACACCGAAGCGCGCATGGCGAAAATCGCGCACAGCCTGCTGACAGACATTGAAAAAGAAACCGTTGATTTCGCGCCGAACTACGACGGCAGCCAGCAGGAGCCGACCGTATTGCCGACGCGCCTGCCCAACCTGCTCGTCAATGGCAGCTCCGGCATCGCCGTCGGCATGGCGACCAACGTGCCGCCGCACAACCTCGGCGAAACGCTCGATGCCTGCCTGCACCTGCTTGACCACCCCGACGCCGACACCGCCGCGCTGATGCGTTACCTGCCCGGCCCCGACTTCCCCACCGGCGCGCTGATAAACGGCGCGAAAGGCATTCGCGAAGCCTACGAAACCGGGCGTGGCCGCATCTACATCCGCGCCAAAACCCATATCGAAACCGACGACAACAGCGGCAAACAAACCATCGTCGTTGACGAACTGCCGTATCAAGTGAACAAGGCCAACCTGCTCGGCAAAATCGCCGAACTGGTCAAAGAGAAAAAAATCGACGGCATCACCGCGCTGCGCGACGAATCCGACAAAGACGGCATCCGCATGATTATCGAACTGCGCCGGGGCGAAGTCGCCGAAGTCATCCTGAACAACCTCTTCCAGCTCACCCAACTGCAAGTCGTCTTCGGCATCAACATGATGGCGCTGGTCGGCGGCCAGCCGCGCCTGCTGTCGCTCAAAGAAGCGCTGCAAGTCTTCATCGCGCACCGCCGCGAAGTCGTCACCCGCCGCAGCATCTACGAGCTGCGCAAAGCGCGCGAACGGGCGCACATCCTCGAAGGCCTCGCCATCGCCCTTGCCAACATCGACGAAATTATCGAACTCATCCGCCGCTCCGCAGGCCCATCGGAGGCGAAAGAAGCGCTGCTGGCCAAAGCATGGCTTGCCGGACAAGTCGCCGCCATGCTCGCCCGCGCCGGCGCGGAAAACTCGCGCCCGGACGGCCTTGGCAAACAATACGGCATGCACGGCGACCACTACAATCTCACCCCCGAACAGGCACAAGCCATCCTCGACCTGCGCCTGCACCGCCTGACCGGCCTCGAACAAGACAAAATCATCAGCGAATACCAAGAAATCATCCACGAAATCGAAGCGTTGCTCGAAATCCTGCAAGTACCGGAACGCCTGCTTGCCGTCATCAAAGAAGAACTGCTCGACATCAAAAACCAGTTCAACGACGTGCGCCGCACCCAAATCCTCGACACCCACCTGAACCTCTCGCTCGAAGACCTGATTGCCGAAGAAGACCGCGTCATCACCCTCTCGCACGAAGGCTACATCAAGGCGCAGCCGCTCGCCGACTACGAAGCGCAGCGCCGTGGCGGCAAAGGCAAATCGGCAACGGCGGTCAAAGACGAAGACTTCGTCGAACAACTCATCGTCGCCAACACCCACGACACCATGCTCTGCTTCACCAACCGGGGCAAAGTCTATTGGCTCAAAGTCTATGAACTGCCGCAGGCGGGGCGCAACGCCAAAGGCAAACCGATGGTGAACCTCCTGCCATTCGAGCCGGGCGAACGCCTGAACGCCGTCCTCACCACGCGCGACTACCCCGACGACCAATACCTCATCTTCGCCACCAAAAGCGGCACCGTCAAAAAGACCCCGCTCTCCGAATATTCGCGCCCGCGCAGCATCGGCATCATCGCCATCAACCTGCGCGAAGACGACGAACTGGTGGACGTCGCCCGCACCGACGGCAGCCGCGACATCATGCTCTTCTCCGACGCGGGCAAAGCGGTGCGCTTCAACGAAGAAAGCGTGCGCAGCATGGGACGCGACGCGACCGGCGTGCGCGGCATGAACCTTGACGACGGCCAGCGCGTCATCGCCCTCTGCGTCGTCGAAGAACAAGGCGACATTCTCACCATCACCGAAAACGGCTACGGCAAACGCACCCCGGTCGCCGACTACCCGCAAAAAGGACGCGGCACCAAAGGCGTCATCTCCATCGCCTGCAGCGAACGCAACGGCCAGGCAGTCTGCGCCGTGCAAGTCCAAGAAGACGAACAAATCATGCTCGTCACCGACAACGGCACCCTGGTACGCACCCGCGTCGCCGAAATCTCGACCAGCGGCCGCAACACCCAAGGCGTGCGCCTCATCCGCACCACTGACCACGAAAAACTGATAGCCGTCGCCAAAATCGTCGCCGAGAACGAAGACGGCGACGGCGATGACAACGCGGCAGAAGAAAACGGCGGCGACGAGACATAAACAACCGCCGATATGCTCCCTCCCCCCGTGGGGGAGGGCTGGGGTGGGGTTAAATATTGTTGCCGCCGATGTTGTTTTTGGACGGTGGGTCAAGACCCACCCTACACCAGGGAACATTGGGGCGGAGACCCACCCGCACCAAACCGCCTTGAACAAAAAGCGTTGGACGGCCATTCATGGCCAACGACAAAAAAGCCACGCATAAGTACACAACTTACTTATTTCAAATACCCTTAATTTAGAGACAATACCATGGATCAACAATCCACAAATCAGCGAGCAATGCTCACACTGGATCAGTTTCGCCCTTACGTTTTACGAGTTATGTCGGATGGCAAGAAACGCAAATATAGCGAACTTGTTGAAGAAGTTTGCCAATTGGCACAATTAAGCGAGTCTGCACTGGCAGAAAGACTGGCATCCGGTCAGCAACGGGCAGAAAACCGTATTGGCTGGGCGTGTTCAAGTTTTTGCCATGCGGGCGTTTTAATCCGCCCCGAACGGGGAACTTGCCAAATAACAGAGCTTGGTAAACAGCAAGCCGAAAAATGGAAAAACGCGGAAAGCCTGTCTGAAAAAGACCTTAACGGTTTGCCACAATGGGATGCTTACCAACAATCCCTGCAAGAACGCAAACAAAATAACGCACAGGCGGAAACAGACGAAGCGGAAAACAACGACAAAGAACCGCCGGACAGCATCGCCATGCGTGCCGTACAAGAAATTGAAGACCATACCGCCATAGAATTACTGTCCCGCCTGCGCGAAGAATCCCCGGCATTCTTTGAGCGCGCCGTTATTCAAGTATTACTGGCAATGGGTTACGGCGGCAAAGAAAACCTTGCCGCACACGTTGGCAAAACAGGCGATGGCGGCATTGACGGCGTGATTAAACAAGACCCGCTTGGCATCCAAAATATCTATATCCAGGCGAAGCGTTATGCCGAAAAAAACAGCATTGGCGAAAAAGAAATCCGGGAATTTGTTGGTGCCTTGCAAGGGCAAGGCGTAGAGCGCGGCGTATTCATCACCGCCTCGCGCTTTACCCAAAGCGCCAAAAGTTTCGCACAAAAATTACTGGGCAAAGTCATCCTGATAGACGGACAAGAACTTGCCACCCTGATGATTCGCTACAAAGTAGGCATCCAGGTACGGCAAACCCTGGAAATCATCTCCATCGACGAAGACTTCTTTGACGACGCGGAATTGAACTGATACAAACACGAGGCGCGCCCGGAGCCCCTCCCTTACATACATCTTCCCCGCTATCCTGTATGTAAAACAACCCGACTCAACACAAGGAGCCATACATGAAAAAAACCCTGTTATTAACCCTGGCGCTCGCTGCCGCGCTTGCCCACGGCGAGACCTTTGACGCGCCACACGTTGGTGCGGACGACAAGCAGGTTGTTCTCGGCGGCGCGGGTGTCGCACTGACGCCGGAAGTGGCGCGGCTGCACGAACAGGCGGGGCAGTTGCTGCTCGCCGGCAAGGCGAACGAGGCGTTGCCGCTGCTCAATCAGGCGATTGCGCAGTACGAAAAATATTTTGCCGCCGACCCGCGCCAGCGTTACGCCGCCTCCGGCAACGTCGAGACGATGCTTTACCTGGTGATGGCGGCGAACGAGGGCAAGGCGGCGTACATCATTGACCCGCGCTGGGCGGAGCTGTATTTCCTGCGCGCCTATGCGCACAACGAACTGGGCGACTTGGCGGCGGGCAAGGCCGACCTGGACGCACTGCTGGCGTTGCGCCCGGATAACGCGCAGGCGCTGAACGAGCGCGGCTATTACTACCAGCGCGAGAAAAACTGGCAGGCTGCGGCGGCGGATTTTGAGAAGGCGGCGGAGTCCAGCCAGCTGATTGAAGAACCGGCGGTGCGGCAGAAAATGTCGGCGGCGGCGCAACGCGGGCTGGCATTCACCCTGACCGAGCGTGGCCGCTGGCAGGAAGCCGAGGCGATTTACCAGAAATTGCTGAAGGAAGACCCGCAGGACGAGCGCTCGCGCCACGAGCTGGAATACATCCGCCAACAGCGGGCGAAACATCCACAGATTTGAGCACCATCAATAAAAACGAATCCCAACTTTCTGGCATCCACCCGCAAAGCGGGCTACCATGCGCGCTCCATTCACCCACAAGAGGAAATCCACCATGACGACACTCTACACCGCACACGCTCACGTCACCGGCGGCCGCGATGGCGCTGCCAAAAGCGACGACGGCAAGCTCGACGTCAAGCTCGCCCCGCCGAAAGAATTGGGCGGTAATGGCAACGGCACCAATCCGGAACAGCTTTTCGCCGCCGGTTACGCCGCCTGCTTCATGGGCGCGATGCGTCTCGTCGCCGGCAACGAAAAACTGGCGCTGCCGCAAGGCTTTGCCATTGATGCCGACGTTAGCCTCGGCAAAGACGCGCAGGACAACTTCCGCCTCGGCGTCGTCTTCAACATCGCCCTGCCCGGTCTGGACAAGGCCGCTGCCGAAGCGCTCGTCGCCAAGGCACACGAAGTCTGCCCGTATTCCCGCGCCACCCGCGGCAACATCGACGTCGCGCTTAACGTCAACGTATAAGCCATCCGGCAACAGCAAAGGCGGGGGACAACCCCGCCTTTTTCATACCTGCGCAGCAGCTGCCGCCCATAGCCGCCACATCACGGTAAAATCCGCAACGAATCCCCAACCCAACTTGGAGCTACCCATGCAAACCCTGCGCCATCTCCTCATGCCCGCGCTTGTCGCCTGCTGCCTCGCCAGCGTCGCAGCCACACCCATTCCGCTCAAATTTGCCCAGGGCAGTTACTGCGGCACCTGGAGGGGCAATATCACAGGTACAGGAAAAACCTTCAGCGTTGTGCTGGAAGCCCGGCAGAAATTCACCATTGAACTGCTTGATGGCCCCGACCTGAAAAGCGTCAGGGGACCCGGCAGCAAACTGACGCCCGTCAGCATCAGCGAAACGGGCAATCAATACGAATTTCTCAACAAAAAGAAGGGGAAATACTTTATTACGGTCGGCATCGAAGCAGGGCCGCACTTTTCTACTGATGCCGAAACGGTGGAAGTCTGCGCGTATTGAGCGACTGCAACAGCAAAGGCGGGGACAACCCCGCCTTTTTCATGCCTGCGCAAAACACGCGCGCAACACCTTCAGCACCGCTGCCACCTTCGCTGCCTGTACCCGGTGCGGTGTCACCGCATGAATCGCCGCCGTGGCAAATGACCACTCCGGCAACACCTGTCGCAACCGCCCGCTGCGCAGCGCGCCCGCTGCCTCGCCGTCAAGCATCAGCGCCAGTCCCAGCCCCGCCTCGCACAAATTGCGCACCGCCGCGAGCTGGTTGCAATAAAGACTGTCCTCAATATCAAGCAAAAAGCGCTCCTCGCCCCGCCGCATTTCGCGCCGCAGCGGCAAATGGTGCAACCAGCGCTGCTTGCCCAAATCGGCAGGCGAGACAATAGGCGGTGCGCGCTCCAGCCAGGCGGGCGCGGCGCAAATAATCCAGCGCCAGTCGGCGAGATGGCGTGCGACCAAATCGGGCGCGTCCAGCGCGTGTTCACCGCCGCGCAGGGCGATGTCAATCGCGCCGCTGCGCAAATCGGCGAGCGCTTCGCCAAAATGCAGTTGCAGCTGCAGCGCCGGATGTTCCTCGCCAATCCGTTGCAGCGCGCACTGAAACGCGGGCGCCGTCGCCATACTGGTCGGCGCGGCGAGGCGTACCTCGCCCGCGATGTCCGTTTTCAGATTGTCCAGCGCGAGGCGGGTATCGCGCAGCGTCGCGCTCAGACGGCGACAATACTGCGCCAGCGTCGCCCCCGCCTCGGTCGGACTGACGCGGCGGGTACTGCGGTGCAGCAGCTTGACTCCGTGCAGATGCTCCAGCCGCGCGATGTGCTGACTCACCGCCGACGGCGTCATTGCGAGCGCCTGCGCCGCGGCATTCATGCTGCCGTGCTCAAGCACGGCGGCAAAAACAAGCAACGGCTTCAAATCATCCATCATCCCGTTTTCCTTGTAATTGTGGCTATCCCCCAGACGCTGTTTACCATTGGTCATAACACATGATTTTGTTCGTAGCGCGTAGGGTCTGTGGCGGCGAGCCGACACGCACGCGGGCATTTTGGCAGCGGCAAACGCGTGCGGCCTGCGGCGAGCTGTTCGTAGGGTGGGGCTTGCCCCACCGCCGCACAATCGTCGCCATGCTCCGGACGGTGCGCCGAGGCGCACCCTATGGCAGGCTGTTTGCAATTGAAAAATCTCCCTTTCCTGCAGGGTGGAGCCCGCAGCGGGGGAGATTTGGAGGAGGGCGCCGTTCTGCGGGCGCCCGCAGTCCGGCGTTCGCAGCAAGCGTAGTCTTTATCGCCGTTTCGGGTTCGCCTTGTGGATGGCGCGGCCTTCCACGGCGAGCGCGGCTTCGTGGATGGCTTCGGCCAGTGTCGGGTGGGCGTGCATACTGCGCGCGATGTCTTCGCTCGCCGCGTAGTATTCCATCGCAATCACCAGTTCGTGGATGAGTTCGGAGGCGCTGGGGCCGATGATATGCGCGCCGAGGATTTCGTCGCTGTCGGCATCGACTAGGATTTTGACGAAGCCTTCCGCCGCGCCGAGCGCTTTGGCGCGACCGTTGGCGGCGAAGGGGAAGTCGCCTTTTTGGTAGTTGACGCCCGCCGCTTTCAGTTGTTCTTCGTTCTGGCCGAGCCAGGCGATTTCGGGGTGGGTGTAGATGACGGCGGGGATGAGGTCGTAGCGGACGTGGCCGGCCTGGCCGTCGATGATTTCGGCGACCATCACCCCTTCTTCGCTCGCTTTGTGCGCCAGCATTGCGCCGCGCACGCAGTCGCCGATGGCATAGACGCCCGGCTCGGCAGTGGCGCAGTGGTCGTCCACTTCGATGTAGCCGCGCGCGTCCAGTTTGACGGCGCAGGCGGGGTCAATGACGCCAGCGGTATTCGGTTTGCGGCCGACGGCGACGAGGAGTTTATCCACGGTGAGGGTTTGCGCGCCGTTTTTGTCTTGGTACTGTACTTCGACTGCGCCGTTTTTCACCGTCGCGCCGCTGACTTTGGCGCCGAGGTGGATGTCCAGTCCTTGTTTTTTGAAGGCTTTAGCGGCTTCGCGCGCCAGTTGGCGGTCTGCCATCGGCAGTAGGTCATCTACCGCTTCGAGGATGACAACTTCGCTGCCGGCGGCATGCCAGACGCTGCCGAGTTCAAGGCCGATGACGCCCGCGCCGATGATGCCGAGGCGTTTTGGTGCGGCGCTGAAGGAGAGGGCTTCGCTGGAGCTGACGATGTGCTCGCCGTCCATTTTGGCGACGGGGATGTCCACCGGAATTGAGCCGAAGGCGAGGATGACGGCGCGGTTTGCCTGGTATTTTTCGACGCTGCCGTCGGCGGCGGTGACTTCGACGGTTTTGCCCGGCAGGAGGCGGCCGCGCCCGGCGAGCCAGTCGATGCCGTTGGCTTTGAAGAGTTGTTCGATGCCGCCGGTGAGTTGTTTGACGATGTCGTTTTTGCGGGCAATCATCGTGGCGATGTCGAGTTTGACGTCGCCGGTGCTGATGCCGTGCGCGGCGAAGTCGTGCCGCGCTTTTTCGTAGAGAGCGGTGCTTTCGAGCAGCGCTTTGGAGGGGATGCAGCCGACGTTGAGGCAGGTGCCGCCGAGGGTGGACGCGGCTTCGACGCAGGCGGTTTTGTAGCCGAGTTGGGCGGCGCGGATGGCGGCGACGTAGCCGCCGGGGCCACCGCCGATGATGATGATGTCGTAGTTCATGGGGAGTTCCGTGATTGGGTCGGGCATTTATGTCCGACGTTTTTTGTTGTCGGCCATAAATGGCCGACCTACATCTATGGCTATAGAACAGCGAGGTATGCGGGCTAACCCCACCCCAACCCTCCCCCACAGGGGGAGGGAGCCGTTCGGTTGTGATTTGTACTTCAGCGGTCGATTCGCGAGCGGTTTTTCGTGATACACACACTTGAGCGCTCAGGTGTATGTAAATGGTTTGGACGATAGGGCTGCTTTGTTAGCAGCAAGGTATGCGGGCAGCCCCCACCCCAGCCCTCCCCCACAGGGGGAGGGGGCGTTTTGGGGTTGTTACAGGTTGAGGATGAGCCGTGCCGGGTCTTCGATGAGTTGTTTGATTTCAACGAGGAAGCCGACAGCTTCGCGGCCGTCGATGATGCGGTGGTCGTAGGAGAGCGCGATGTACATCATCGGCGCGATGACGACTTGGCCGTTTTCGGCGATGGGGCGCTCAACGATGTTGTGCATTCCCAAGATGCCGCTTTGCGGCGGGTTGATAATCGGCGTGGACATCATTGAGCCGAAGGTGCCGCCGTTGGTGATGGTGAAGGTGCCGCCCGTCATGTCTTCGATGGCGAGGCTGCCGTCTTTGGCTTTGGCGGCGTAGTCGAGGATGCCGTCTTCGATGTCGGCAAAGCCCATCAGTTCGGCGTTGCGCAGGATAGGGACGACGAGGCCGCGTGGCGAGGAGACGGCGATGCCGATGTCGCAGTAGTTGTGGTAGATGATGTCGTCGCCGTCAATGGAAGCGTTCACCGCCGGGTATTTTTTCAGCGCTTCAACGGCGGCTTTGACGAAGAAGGACATGAAGCCGAGTTTGACGCCGTTTTTGGCGACGAAGGCGTCCTGGTATTTTTTGCGCAATGCCATCACCGCGCGCATATTCACTTCGTTGAAGGTGGTGAGCATGGCGGCGTTGTGCTGCGCTTCCAGCAGGCGTTCGGCGATGCGTTTGCGCAGGCGGGTCATCGGCACGCGCTCTTCGTGGCGGCGGCTGCCGCCAGCGAGGTGCTGTTTGACGTCGTTTTTGGTCACTCTACCGCCGCGTCCGCTGCCAGCGATGTCGCCTGCGGCAACGCCTGCTTCGGCGGCAAGTTTGCGTGCGGCCGGGCTGAGCGCCTTGTCGTCGGTAGCGGCGGGGGCGGCTGCGGCCGGGGCGGCGGTTTTTTCCGCAGCGGGAGCGGCGGCGACCGGGGCGTCTGCAACCGCGCCTTCTTCGATGTAGGCGATGATGTCGCCGCCGGTAACGGTCGCGCCGTCTTGCGCGGTGATTTCTTTCAGCACACCGCTGACCGGGGCGGGCATTTCGAGCACGACTTTGTCGGTTTCGAGATCGACGAGGTTTTCGCCTTCGCGCACGCTGTCGCCGGGTTTTTTGTTCCAGTTGACGAGGGTCGCGTCGGCGACGGATTCGGGCAGGGCGGGGACGGTTACTGCTGTTGTCATGTGGGTTTCCTCATTGTTTGTCCGTGATGCCGAGTGCGTCGCGCACCAGCGCGGCCTGTTCGGCGTTGTGCATTTTCAGGTAGCCAGCGGCGGTCGATGCCGAGGCGGCGCGGCCGGCGTAATGCGGGCGTTTGCCGCCGGGCAGCGCCGGGGCGAGTGATTCGTAGATTTGCCGCCACGCGCCCTGGTTGCGCGGTTCTTCCTGACACCAGATGATGTCGGCGTTTTTGTAGGGCGCGAGCGCGGCGGCGACGGCTTTTTCCGGGAAGGGGTAGAGCTGCTCAACGCGGATAATGGCGACGTCGCGCAGGTTTTCGTCGCGGCGTTTTTGCAGCAGGTCGTAGTACACCTTGCCGCTGCAAAGGACGACGCGGCGGATTTTCTCGGCGGGCAGCAGTTCGTCCACCTCGCCAATCACCGTCTGGAAGGCGCCGCTCGCCAGTTCCTGCAAGTCGCTGACGGCGAGTTTGTGCCGCAGCAGCGATTTGGGCGAGATGTTGATGAGCGGCTTGCGGAAGTTGCCCAGCACCTGGCTGCGCAGCAGGTGGAAAATCTGCGCCGGGGTGGTCGGCACGCAGACGCGCACATTATTTTCCGCGCACAGTTGCAGATAGCGCTCAACGCGCGCCGAGGAGTGCTCCGGCCCCTGCCCTTCGTAGCCGTGCGGCAGCAGCATGGTGAGGCCGCTGTAGCGACCCCATTTGGTTTCGCCGGAGGTGACGAACTGGTCAATCAGCACCTGCGCGCCATTGGCGAAGTCGCCAAACTGCGCCTCCCAGATGGTCAGCCCCTGCGGTTCGGAGGTGGAATAGCCGTACTCGAAGCCGAGTACCGCCGCTTCGGAGAGGATGGAGTCGATGATGCGCGCCGATGGCTGGCCGTCGTAGAGATGGGCGAGCGCGGTGTAGCTGTCGCCGGTGTTTTGGTCGTGAATGACCGCGTGGCGGTGCGAGAAGGTGCCGCGCCCGCAGTCCTCGCCGGAAATGCGCACCGGATGGCCTTGCTCAATCAGCGAGGCATAGGCGAGATTCTCCGCCGTACCCCAATCCAGTGGCTGCTTGCCTGCCGCCATTTCCACCCGCGTGGCGAGCATTTTGGCGACGATGGGGTGTGGCGCGAAACCGGCGGGCGGGGTGAAGATTTTCGCGCCGAGGCGGGTCAAATCGGGCGCCGGATAAGCGGTTTCGACCGGGGCGTCCATGTCCGGCTTGCTGAATACCTTCCACTCGTTCTCCAGCCGGGCATCCGGGCGTGGCGGCTGCGGTCGCGCGACCGAATCGCCCGCTTCCAGACGCTGACGGTAATCCTCCTGCAATTGCTCATAATCGCCCGCGGCAATCACACCCTCGGCGACGAGGCGCTCGGCATAGACCTGTGCCGGAACGGGATGCTGGCGGATTTTCTTGTACATCATCGGCTGCGTTGCCGCCGGTTCATCCGCCTCGTTATGGCCGAGGCGGCGGTAGCAGACAATATCAATGAAAATATCTTTCTGGAACTCGCGCAAATAATCGGCAGCGAGTTCGGCGGCAAATACCAACGCTTCCGGGTCATCGCCATTAACGTGCAATACCGGCGACTGAATCAATTTCGCCGCATCCGAACAATACATTGCCGAGCGGGTATCCAGCGGATTGGAAGTAGTAAAGCCGATTTGATTATTGACAATAACGTGCAGCGAACCACCGACACGATAACCGCGTACCTGCGACAATTGCAGCGTTTCCATAATAATGCCCTGACCGGCAAAAGCGGCATCGCCATGAATCATAATCGGCACGGCATAATTGCTGATGGAAAAAACACTCTCCGCATGGCGCGCCTCTTGCACCCGCTCCAGCCGCGCGCGCATCGAGCCTTGCACCACCGGATTGACAAACTCCAGATGCGACGGATTATAAGCGAGCGACAAACCGACTACGCCGCCTTCCGTACCGACGCTGGACGAAAAGCCCATGTGATACTTCACATCGCCGCTGCGGCCTTCCATCGGCGAATACTTCCCTTCAAACTCATTGAACAAATCCTCAGGGCGCTTACCAAGAATATTGATTAACACATTCAGACGGCCACGGTGCGCCATCGCAATGCCGACTTCCTTGGAACCATTCTTGCCGAGACGCTGAATGACATTATCCAAAAGCGGAATCAAACCATCGCCACCTTCCAAAGAAAAACGCTTCTGCCCGACGAATCGTTTGTGCAAATACTTTTCCAGACCATCGGCAGCTACGAGCAATTGCAACAATTCCTTCTTGCGCGCCGCCGACATTCCATAACCATTTGCTGCCTGCTCTAATCTCTTTTGCAACCAGCGGCGCTCATCCGTATTATGAATATGAGAAAACTCCGCGCCAATATGATGCTTATACGCCTTGTCCAAATACGCAATAATATCGCGCAATTTCATATCGCCGGTGAAAAGCGTTCCCGTATTAAAAAAACTATCCAAATCGGCATCGCTAAGACCATGCCAGCGATAATCCACATCAGGAACTTCACGCCGTGCGCGCAAATGAATCGGACACAAATCGGCGACCTGATGCCCGCGCGCGCGATAGCCGGAAATCAGCGCCAGCACCGCGACCTGTTTGCGGATTGCCTCGCTGTCCGCACCGCCATCGGCGAGCGGCGGCAGTTGCGCCAGCGCCTCGAAGCGCTCCTGCACCGGCAGGCGCGGTCGCTCGTCCGCCCCGCCCGCGCGTACCTCGTCAAAATAACTGCGCCATTGCGGGGAGACGCTGTCCGGTGCATCCAGATACTGCTCATAAAGCGCCTCAACATAGGCGGCATTGCCCCCGCTCAACTGAGAAGAAGCCTTTAGATTCTGATAGTTAGCCATACATTAACCCCAAATAAAAAATAACAGGCAGGCGTTATAATACGCAGCGCAGAGTATAAAGACAACGCCAAACTCACGGCAAAAACGCCAAAATCACCAAAAAAACACAAGGAAAAACACAATGACCTGGATCATCCGCCCCGCCCGCGCCACCGACCTGCCTGCCATCGTCGCCATTTATAACAGCACCATCGAAAGCCGTGCGTCCACCGCCGACCTCGCTCCGGTGAGCGTGGCATCGCGGCAGGCGTGGTTTGCCGCGCACCACGGCAACCGCCCGCTCTACGTCGTCGAAGACACGGACGGCACCATCGCCGCCTGGAGCAGTTTCAGCGACTACTACCCGCGCGCGGCTTACCGCATCAGCGCGGAAATCAGCATTTACGTCGCGCCAGAGCGACGCGGCAATGGCCTCGGCAGAAAGCTCTTGCAGGAAATGCTGCAACGCGC
>NZ_CALJAH010000340.1 GCF_938028185.1 uncultured Cardiobacterium sp.
GTTGGCCTGCTGGTGACAATGGGCATCGGCAGCTCGTTTTCCACCCTGCCGATCATCGCCGCCATCTATGTACCTATCTGCGCGCGCATGGGCTTCTCGCCGCTGGCGACCGTCGCCATTATCGGCACTGCGGGCGTTCTCGGCGATGCGGGCGCACCCGCCTCCGATACCATCCTCGGCTCGACGATGGGATTCAATGCCGACGGCCAGCACAATCACATTAAAGATTCCGTCATCCCGACCTTCATTCACTACAACATCCCGCTGCTCATCGCAGGCTGGATTGCCGCGCTGGTGCTGTGAGCCAGCCTGCTGGAAACGCCGCTGATGCGGCGTTTTTTTCTGCGCTGCCCGCTATAATCGCCGCCGAACCCGCACCCGGAACCCGCCATGACCCTCGAACTGCTCGCATCACACACCAGCTTCAGCGGTGAACAGCACCTCTACCGCCATTACGCCGAAACCCTGCATCGTCCGCTCGAACTCGCCATCTACCTGCCGCTCTCCGCGCTCGGCAAAGCGCGCCCCTGCGACGTGCTCTATTACCTGCCGGGGCTGCAAACCAACGCCCGCCTCGTCGCCAGCCAAAGCGATTACCAGCGCTACGCCAACCGCTACGACACCATCCTCGTCATTCCCGACCTGTTTAACGTCTATCAGGGCGACGACATCGCCCGCACCGGCCAGTACGCGCGCGAACACACGGCGCTTGCCGCTTATCTGCAAGACGAACTGCCCGCCGTCCTCGCCGCGCATTTCGCGCTCAAGCCCGGTCGCGGCATCATGGGCTACGGTTTCGGCGGCACGCTCGCCATCTATCACGCGCGCACGCACCCCGGCAGCTACCACAGCGCCTCGGCGCTGGCGCCGTGGCTCGCCTTCATGGGTACGCCGTGGGGCGACGAACACCTCGCACGTTTTAACCTACCGCAGCATTTCGACCCGAACGACTGGTACGCCGCGCACCCGGACGCGCCGCCGCTACCGCTGTGGATTGACCAGGGCAGCGACGACGACCATCTCGGCAGCAAAATCCGCCTCGATATTTTTGAAGCGACCGTCGCCGAGCGCATCGCCCGCGGTGAAATCTGGATTAACTGGCACCCGCGCTACGACCACAGTTTCTATTTCGTCCACTCGCATATCCGCGAGCATTTCGTCTTTCACAGCGAACAGAGCGCGCGGTAATTCGCGCGACGCCACGCTCCAGGCGTCGTTCAACGGTTCCGCCGGGATTTTCTCGCCGCGCCGTGCGGTTGGCTGCCGGGGGCGATTTCCTGCACGCTCTCGATGTCGCCGTTGGCGTCAAAGCGGGATGGTGCGCCGAGGCGCACCCTATGGCGGATTCTGTGCGTAGTCAACAGTGTTCCCCAACCCGTCGGAGCGCCCGGATGCAATGGTGGGGCAAGCCCCACCCTACAATTCTCTCCATGCCGCCGAATTGCCCTAACGAAAGGTGACAACGGTATCGCGGGTGAAAAGCTGCCGCAGGCGCTGCG
>NZ_CALJAH010000341.1 GCF_938028185.1 uncultured Cardiobacterium sp.
GGCAGCGCTGATGCAGCAGTATCAAGGCAGCGGTTTGTTGATTGGCGCCGCACCAGAACCACCGGAACTCCTGGATGCGGTGCTGCACCGCCTCGGGGTTGAGCAGTACCCGGCGGTCATTGAAGACGGGGTGGTGTGGCAGGTGCGGGATGAATCCGTGCAACGTCCGCCACGCGACCAGCCGGAAACCATCACCATCCCCTCGCCGGAAAAGCCGCAACCGGTGCTGACGGAAGGAGCGGACACCCCGCCTTCGGCAGAGGCCGTTGCGCTGCAACAGCAACTGGAGGCGATGCGGCAAGAGGCCGGGACAGGTACAGGAGCGGTGCAATCGCCTGCAACAGGCGGGAATGTTCCGGCAAGCGGGGCAAATCATTCCGGGAACCCGTAGCGGATACATGGCAATTCATTTGGACAATACATTGCAAACACCGGTTTTTAATTCATACGGAGCATATGAAATGTCAATATTTTTTTGGGTGACCGTAGCTGCATACATAACAAGCATGTTTTCGGCGTTCATTTCCCAAGATTACAGTGGAGATACGACGCCGTCAGACGAACTCAAAGGAAAAATATTTGCCATTGTCGCTATTGTCTCAATATTTTTGGGGCATGTACTCTATATTGTTACTGTGATACTAGTCGGTGAACAGCATCCATCTGAAGCATATATGTTGATGCCTTTTGCCGTGACCTCAATCTTAATCTTCGTTCTATTGTAAAAAGGAGCTTGTATGGGCGCACATATCGAAATAAAAGGTAATTTGGGCGGTGATCCGGTCTTCGGGAAAACCAGAGATGGCAGACCTTGGATCAACTTTTCGGTTTATCAACCGCACTGGGTAAAAAATCCCGATGCCGTTCCCAATGGCCCGGACCAGTACATTGACAAGGGAGGGTTTTGGTTACAGGTATCCTGGTTCAATAACAAGGCGGAATCTGCCGCACAGTTACTGAAGAAAGGAACGGCAGTCGTCGTCTCCGGTGACCTGCACGTCGATACCTGGACTGATAAGGATACTGGTGAGCTGAAGGCGGGTTACAAGGTGACCGCTCACGAAGTCACCCTCGACCTGCGCGGCATTACCGGCGTCAGCTACCGCCAGCGCAGCCAGGGCGGACCACAGCCGCAACCCAATATTGGCAAGCGCGATGCAGGAGACGGCGCGGGACAAAATATTGCTGGTGCGGCAAGTGCTCCAGCCGCTGCCGGGGATGGCGGCTGGGACGAGCGGGAGGAGGGCGATTACTGGAGCGACAATACGCCGCCGGAGGGTGTTGTACCGCCGGTGGGTACTGCGCAGCCTCCGGCAAATAACGGCAATATTCCGCCACAGGATGATGGTCATGATGATGGCAGCCCGTTCTGAGGTTTGCCGCGCGGCATTACGTAAGCTGCGCAGAAACCGCCTGTACACAGGATTGTTGGCTGCCCTGATCGGGGCAGTCAGCTTCCAGTATTCACCTGCATTCGCTCAGTCTGCTATGCCTCGTGCCGTGACGGCGCCGACGCAATCGGCCCCGGCAACGCCGGGGAATAACACCGCTCAGGGGCAAAACGAAAAACAGGGCAGCGGGGACGATAAAGGCAAGGTGTTAGAGTCCGCCGGCGGCTTCACCACGCTGGAGCTGGCGACCACCACCGTGGCGCAGCTGCCGTCCTGCCTGGAGTACACCATCGAGGGGATTACCCTGCGCATGGTCATCCACTGGTGGGGGGTGAGCTATTTTTGGACGCCGCACGTCTCACACTACTCGCCGGATTTGCTGGAGATGAGCCACCGTGAGTTGCAGTATTTCCCCTACATCGAGTACCGCCTGCTGCTGGCCATTCCCTACTACGAGTTCACGCGGACGGTATTTTCACGCCTGCTCGCCACCCTGCTCGGTTTTAACGTCAACGTGCCGATGGCGGGCGGGCATTACCTGCACGACCAATTCGGCAAGCATCAGTCGGTGCAGTTTTCCGATGCGATGGTCATTGGCCACCCGGTGGCCATGCTGATTGAGGCCTTCACTTTCAAGGGGGTGAAGTTGCCGGAAGCGAACGGTGGTGGCGGACAAAGACCGCAAATCTCGCAGGCAGACGTCAAGGCGTGGCTGGAAAGCTGGGTCACGGGTGACACCAACTGGCCGCCGGTTTTCAGCCAAGCGCTGGGCTATCAGGAAGTGCTGGCAATGCTTGCCAACAGTCCGGTCATCCAGCAAATCAAGCAGTTGATGTTGCAGCTTGATGCAGCGCTCTCTGCTGTCGGCGGCAAGGTCGGCGACAGCCCGTTTTGTCCGGTCAACAGCACGCCGTTTGAGCCGTACTACCTCTCCGGTGGCGACGTATATCCCTGGCGTATCGGCTACCCGGTCGCCGATTCGGAAAAATCGCTGACCATCCTCAACCCGTTGTCGCGCGACGTTATCGGCCCGACGACCAAACGTGACAAACAGGCAGAAGGCGTCATCGCCAAGGTGCTGGAGAAAATCATGGAAGCAGTGCGTGAACTGTTCCGCGAGCGCTGGGGACACATCTACCCGCGTGAAGGTTCCGTTGACCAGCGTGACAGCGCCAAGATCGGTGCGGTGGTGGCACAGCGTGCGGTTGACCTGCTCGCCGAGAAGGAGAAACCCACCGGACGCATCTACCGCATCCCGCGCTACCGCATGCGCGGCGTCGCTTGGTCGAAGATGTACCCGGTCGAGACCTCCTGCCACAAAAACGT
>NZ_CALJAH010000342.1 GCF_938028185.1 uncultured Cardiobacterium sp.
GCGCAATATCATTGTCGCTGACGCTGACATCGAGCGAAATGGCGGATTTCTTCGCCTCTTCGCTGTAATAATCTTCAATCGCCATGGTATTGGCGCCTTGAGTGTAAACGAATGAGCTGGTCATCATCATTGACAGCGGCGGCGTATAAAAGCCATCCTACGCCAGCAACAAGGAAGGAATGAGGCCGAGGGTAATGAGCCATTTTTTCATGGAAATCTTCGGTTGGATTAAGGAAAGGGGTTCTGCCGCCTGCAAGATATGGTGCCTATTTACGGCTTTTATTTTGCTGCCGCCAATAGGCTTTTTGGCAATGTGGCGGTAAATGCGATGACGGCGGACATTACCAATAGAGAATGCCGCCGTTTTGCCGGTCAACCCGCAATATGGCAATCCGTGCAAAGCCCTGTACGGCGCGCCGTAGGGTGGGGCTTGCCCCACCATCACACACGCGGGTATTCCAGCGTCGGCAAACACGCCCGCCACGCCTAACAAAAAAGCCCCGGAATGCCGGGGCGTTCTCGTGGGCGGTTATGCCTGGATGCCGCTGTGGCGCAAGAGCGCATCCACCGTTGGCGCGCGGCCACGGAAGGCGGTGAAGCTCTCCATGCTGGGGCGGCTGCCGCCGACGGCGAGGATTTCGTCGCGGAAGCGCACGCCGGTTGCCGGATTGAGCACGCCTTCTTCTTCAAAGGCGGCGAAGCTGTCCGCCGACAGCACTTCCGCCCATTTGTAGCTGTAGTAGCCCGCCGCGTAGCCGCCGGCGAAGATGTGCTGGAAGCTCATCGGGAAGCGGTTGTCGGCGTAGGCGGGGGTGACGGCGACGTGTTCGCGTACCGCGCGGTGTACGGCGAGCGCGTCCGCCCCGGCGTTCTCGGCGCGGTGCAGGCGGAAGTCAAACAGCGAAAATTCGAGCTGGCGCAAGAGTGCCATCGCGCTTTGGTAGTTTTTCGCGGCGATGAGTTTGGCGTAGAGCGCGTCCGGCAGCGGCTCGCCCGTCTGGAAATGGCGGGTCATCAGGCGCAGGCAGTCGCGTTCGTAGCAGAAGTTTTCCATGAACTGACTGGGTTGTTCGACCGCGTCCCATTCGACGCCGTTGATGCCAGCGACGCTGTATTCGCCGACGGTGGTGAGCATATGGTGCAGGCCGTGGCCAAATTCGTGGAAGAGCGTGGTGACTTCCTGGTGGGTGAGGCAGGCCTCGGCGTCGCCGACCGGCGGGGGGAAGTTGCAGACGAGGGAGGCGACCGGCAGTTGCAGCGCGTCGCCGTCGGCAAAGCGGGAGACGGCGCTGTCCATCCACGCGCCGCCGCGTTTTTTCGCGCGCGCGTAGGGGTCAAGGTAGAAGCGGGCGCGCAGTTGGCCGTCGGCGTCAATCATGTCGTAGCCGCGCGCGTCGGCGTGCCAGGTGGCAAGCGCCGGGTTTTCGCGGAAGCGCACGCCGAAGAGGCGTTCGCAGATGGTGAACAGCCCTTGCAGCACCTGGCTGATGGGGAAGTAGGGGCGCAGGTCTTCTTGCGAGAGGGCGTATTTGCTTTGCCGCTGTTTTTCGGCGGCGTAGGCGATGTCCCACGGTGCGAGTTCGGGCAGATTGAGCTCGCGCGCGGCGTAGTCGCGCAGCGCCGCCATGTCCGCTTCGCCCGCCGCCTTGCCTTTGGCGACGAGGTCTTCGAGGAAGGCAAGCACCGCCGCGCTGTCCGGCGCCATTTTGTTATCGACCGAGTAGGCGGCGTAGTCGGCGAAGCCGAGCAGTTTTGCCAGCTCAAAACGCAGGGCGAGCGTTTCGGCAATGATGGCGGCGTTGTCGTAACGCCCTTCGTCGGCCAGTTCGCTGGCGCGGAGGTTGTAGGCGCGGTAAACGGTTTCGCGCAGGTCGCGGTCGTCGGCGTAGCTCAAAACCGGGATGACCACCGGCGCGTCGAGGGTGATGCGGTAGCCGTCTTCTTCGTGCTGGCGGGCGAGGTCGGCCATCAGCGCGCGGGCGCTGTCGGGCAGACCGGCGAGGCGGCTGTCGTCGGGCAGGTGCAGATGCCAGGCGTTGGTGGCGTCCAGCACGTTGTTGGCGAATTGCGTCCCCAGTTCGGCCAGGCGCAGGCTGATTTCCTTGTAACGCGCCTTGGCGGCGGCATCGAGGGCGACGCCGCTGCGCTCAAAATTCTTCAGCGCGTCGTCAATTACCTTGCGCTGCGCGCCGCTAAGCGCATCGTAATCATCGCTGTCGCGCAGGCTTTTAATGGCGCGATACAGCCCTTCGTGCTGGCCGAGGTCGCTGCCGTAGGCGGTGAGTGCGGGCAGGAGCGCTTCGTAGGCGGCGCGCCATTCGTCGGTGCTGGTGACGGCGTGCAGGTGGGCGACGGGCGAGACCGCCTTGGCGAGGCGGTTTTCGAGGCGCTCCAGCGGTTGCATCAGCCCGTCCCAAGTGAAATCGCCGCGCGCGATGAGGGCTTCTATCGCAGCGCGGTTTTCATCAAGTATCTGCGGGATGATGGCGGCGTGCTCCGGGCGGATGGCGGCGAAGGCGGGTACGTCGGCGGGCTGGTAGAGCGGGTTGGTATCGGTCATGGGGAGTCCTTGCGGTTGAAAAGGCGGCGAGTATAGCAATCCCGACCGCGCCGCGCTTTGTCTGCGCCGTGTTTTGCGCTATCTTTGCCGACCCCCTGTTTTTTTATGGACGACCCCATGCACCAGACTGATGATTTGCGCATTGCCCGCATCGAAGAACTCCTGCCACCCGTGGCGCTCTTGGAACGCTTCCCCCTGACCGCGCACGCGGCGGCGGTAGTCCGCCAGACACGGCAGGACATCCACGCCATCCTCCACGACAACGACCCGCGCCTGCTCGTCGTCATCGGCCCCTGCTCCATCCACGACGTCAAGGCGGCGAACGAATACGCCGACCGCCTGCTGCCGCTGCGCGAAAAATACCGCGAACAGCTTTGCCTCGTCATGCGTGTGTACTTTGAAAAACCGCGCACCACCGTCGGCTGGAAAGGCCTGCTCAACGACCCGCACCTGGACGGCTCGTTCGCCATCAACGACGGCCTCCGCCTCGGCCGCGAACTGCTGCTGGACCTCAACGAAAAAGGAATGCCGGTCGCGGTCGAATACCTCGACATGATCATCCCGCAATACATCGCCGACCTCGTCAGCTGGGGCGCGATCGGCGCGCGCACGACAGAAAGCCAAATCCACCGCCAGCTTGCCTCCGGCCTCTCCTGCCCGATTGGCTTCAAAAACGGCACCAACGGCGACATCCAAATCGCCATTGACGGCGTCACCTCGGCGGCAGCGGTACACAGCTTCCTCTCCGTCACCAAATTCGGCCACTCCGCCATCGTCACCACGCTGGGCAACGAAGACTGCCACATTATTCTGCGCGGCGGCAGCGACGGCCCGAACTACAGCGCCGAACACGTCCGCGCCACCGCCGCCGCCCTGCAAAAAGCCGGACTGCCGGAAAAAATCATGATTGATTGCAGCCACGCCAACAGCAACAAACAGCACGAACAGCAACTCGTCGCCGCCGCCGACATCGCCGCACAAATCGCGGGCGGCGACCACAGCATCTTCGGCGTGATGGCGGAAAGCCACCTCGTCGCCGGGGCGCAAAAACTGAAAGCAGGCGAAACGCTCACCTACGGCCAAAGCATTACCGACGCCTGCATTGGCTGGGAAGACAGCGAAATCCTGCTGGAACAACTGGCGGAAGCGGTGGAAAAACGGATGGGGCGGAATTAAAAAACCGGCCACAGAAAAAGCCGTCCCGAAGGACGGCTTTTTTATTGTCTCATACGTTTACGGACTTTCCGCCAGAACCGCAATCTTGGCGGCAATCCGTTTCGGCGCAAATTCGCGGATTTCATATTGGGTGAAATCCGGGTAATAGCAATCTTCTTCCAAAACTTTTTGCAGGGCGCCGCGGCTTTCGGTGTGCGCGAAAATCACGCCCGCGTGTACGTCGGTGTCGCTGGAAATCCTTATACATTAAAGATACGTTCTTTCATCCAGCGCACGGTGGCAATGGTCTGGTGATTGATGAACTGGCTTTCGCCCATATCGAGCGCGGCAATCGCCGCTTTGTCTGCCTCATTCAGGCTGAAGTCAAAGATATTGAGGTTTTCTGCCATGCGTTCCGGTTTGGTGGATTTGGCCAAAGCGACAATGTTGTTTTCCACCAGCCAGCGCAAAATGACTTGCGCCACGCTTTTGCCGTATTGTGCGCCAATTTTCGTCAAAACCGGATTGCTGAAGATATGGTTTTTGCCTTCGGCAAAGGGCGCCCAGGCTTCGACGACAATACCCTCTTCCTGTAATGCGGCGACTTGTGCTTCGCGCTGGTGGAAGGGGTTTATTTCTATCTGGTTTGCCTGCAGCATGACGTGGTTGAAAATACCCAAATCGACGGCGCGGTCGGGGGTGAAATTGCTGACGCCAATGGCGCGGATTTTGCCCGCCGCCTGATATTTTTCCAATGCGCGCCAGGTGCCATAGACATCGCCGTAAGGCTGGTGAATGAGTACCAGGTCAATATAATCGAGATTCAGCCGTTTTAAGGAGCGATCCAGTGAAGCGGTGGCCGCCACTTCGCCCGCATTTTCTATCCAGACTTTGGTGGTTACAAAGAGTTCTTCGCGGGCGATGCCACTGCGGGCAATACCTCTGCCAACTTCGGTTTCATTGACATAGGCTTGCGCGGTATCAATATGGCGGTAGCCCGCGGCAATGGCATCCACCACAGCCTGTTCGGTTTCTTCCGGTACAATTTGAAAGACGCCAAATCCCAATGCCGGAATTTCGACGCCATTATTCATTTTTATGCTTTGCATGATGTATGCTCCGTGATGCGGCGGGCGGATTCCCGACGCGCAGCGCATCATACCCCCGCGATTGCCCGCCGCCAAAATCATAAACGCCGATAACCGCTATCATCCATTCCGATATGCCATGAATCTTTTGCACAATCTGGATTTGAATCTGCTGCGCGCGCTGCACGCGCTGCTGGAGGAAGGCAATGTCACCCGCGCGGCGGCGCGCCTTGCGCTGTCGCAACCGGCAGTGAGCGGGATGCTCGCCCGCCTGCGCCAGTTTTTTGACGACCCGCTGCTGGTGCGCAGCGGCCAGGGCATGGTGCTGACACCGCGCGCGGCTGCGCTACCGCGTGTTGTACGAGGGGCGCTTTGTCTGCGCGATGCGCGCCGGGCATCCGGCGTTGCAGGCGGCGTGGAATCTGGACACCTTCTGCCGCCAGCGCTTTGCCCTCGGCTCGTTTTACGGCGGCAGCCTCTCCGGCGTGATTGACGACACCCTGCGCGAACTGGGCTACCACCGCCACGTCGCGGTGTCGCTGCAACATTTCGCCCTCATCCCGGAGCTGCTGCGGCAAAGCAACCTGCTCGCTGTCATCCCCGCCAGCCTGGTGCGCGCCGACGACGGCCTGGTGCTGAAGGATTTGCCTTTCCCGGCAGCGGGTTATCAGAAACTGCTGCTCTGGCACGAGCGCAACCACGCCGACCCGGCACAGCAATGGCTGCGCGGGCAGTTGGCGGGAGCGGGTCATTCTGGCGGTGATGGTGGATAACCCGGTGTATAGCCATCCACCGAAAGCCTCATACTGTGTTGCGTCGCCTGACCGGGCACCCT
>NZ_CALJAH010000343.1 GCF_938028185.1 uncultured Cardiobacterium sp.
CAGCAGGCGGTGCGCAGGCGGTTGTGCGCGTTTTCGTCGCGGGCGCTGTGGTTTTGTGGTGGTTCGGGGTTCAAGATGACCCAGAGCATGAAGGTTTCCAGGAGGCGCAGTTGGTCGAGGCTGACGCCGCAGGGGTCTTCGGGGTTGCAGTCCAGGAGGCGCAGTTCGAGGTAGGCGATGCCGCGCCGCGCGAGCGCCAGCGTCGGCAATTCGTTGTTTTTGATGGGTTGTTTGGGGCGGGCGGCGGTGTAGTATTCGTTGGCGATTTGCAGGATGTGGGTGCTGATTTGTTTGCGGCTGCCGTCGGGGTTGTAGAGTCCCAGGTGTTCAAAGCGCGGCGCCGGGGTGCTGACGGCGCTGGCGAGGTCGCGGGTGTAGGTGGCAAGGTCGTTGAAGCTGACGGTGAACGGGGTTTTGTTCTGGTAGCCGAGGTCGCTCATGCGCAGGCTGGTCGCGCCCGTCCAGCCCAGGGTGTGCGGCGCGAGGGGGTCAAGTACGGCGCGCGCCGGGATGAAGCTGTCGTGGACGGCGGGCGAGGCGCCGTAGAGGTAGTTAATCAGCCAGGCGTGGCGGTTGATGGCGCGCAGCGCGCCCATGTAGCGGCGGTTGATGTAGTCCTGGTCGGCGGTCTCGCCGTCGCGCGCGGCCAGTTGCGTCCACAGGGCGGCGGGCGGCGAGTAGTTGAAGTGGATGCCGGCGATCATTTGCATGGTTTTGCCGTAGCGGTGGCCGAGGCCTTCGCGGTAAAGCCGCCGCATTTTGCCGCCGTTGCTGGTGCCGTAGTAGCCGATGGCGATGTCGTCGCTGTTTTCCGGGAGGATGCAGGGCATACTGCCCGGCCAGAGGCTTTCCGCGCCGATGTTTTGCGCGCAGTAGCGGTGCAGGGTGAGCAGTTGGGCGTAGGCGGCGTCCGGTGTCGGGTGCGGGTCGGTGACGAGTTCGAGCAGGGATTCGGCGTAGTCGGTGGTGATGTTCGGGTGGGTGTAGGCGCTGCCGAGCGCGGCGGGATGCGGCGTAGTGGCGAGGGTGGCGTCGGGGTTGGTGCGCAGGGTTTCGCGTTCGATGCCGAGGTTGCCGTGGGCGAGGGTGAGGTCTTGCATGGCCGGTCTCCGTGGAAATGGTAATGAGGCGGCATGATATAGCGGGCCCCGTTTGGATTCCATACGACGGCCCGCCGAAGAAAGCCCTTTCTTCGGCGGAATTGGCCGGGCCGTATGGAATTCAAATGGGAGGCGGGATAGCTTATGATGCGGTTTTCTTCAGTTATGGGAGTTTTGTGATGAATGTTGCAGTGTTGATGGATGAGCTGGAGTCAATCAAGCCTTACAAGGACACGACGTTTGCGCTGATGCTTGCCGCGCAGGCGCTCGGCCACCGGGTGATGGTTTTCGGCCAGCGCGACTGGCAGGTGCGCGACGGCGCGGTGCAGGCGTATGTGCGCACGGTGCAACTCCATGATCAGGATGAGGATTATTTCCGCGTGCTGAATGAGGAGGTGATTGACCTCGGTGATTTCGATGTGGTGCTGCAACGCAAGGATCCGCCGTTTAACCTGCGCTATGTCTATGATTCTTATATGCTCGATTTGCTGGAGGCGCAGGGGGTGCGGGTGGTCAATCCGCCGCAGGCGCTGCGCAACATGAACGAGAAGTTCGCCATTACCCGCCTGCCGCAATGCACGCCGGAGACGCTGGTGACGAAATCGCGCGGCGAGATTCTCGCCTTTCTGCGCGAGTTCGGCGAGGCGGTGGCGAAACCGCTGGACGGCATGGGCGGCAGCGGCGTCTTCAAGCTGACCCAGGGCGACAAGAACACCAACGCGATTCTCGACGCAATGAACCCGGACGGCCTGCAAACGCTGATGGTGCAGCGCTATCTGGACAAGGTGAGCGAGGGCGACAAGCGCATTCTCGTCATCAACGGCGAGGCGGTCGATCACGGTCTGGCGCGCCTGCCCGCCGAGGGCGAGTTCCGCGCCAATCTCGCCGCCGGTGGCCGGGGCGTGGTGCAGCCGCTGACCGAGCGCGAATGGTGGATTGTCGAGCAGGTCAAACCGCTGATTGCCGAGCAGAAGCTGTATCTGGTCGGGCTGGATGTGATTGGCGGTTATCTGACCGAGCTGAATGTGACCAGCCCGACCTGTATGCGCGAGATTGAGAAGGCAACCGGGCAGCACATTGCCCGCCGTTTTTGGGAGGACTTGGCATGAAGCCTGTCGCGAAAAAGCCCGCTGTTACCGGCGAAAAACTGCAAGGCGAGGCGCTCTTGTGGCGCTACGCGCGCCAGGCGGAAGCCGCCGAAGGCGAAAGCGACCATGTGCCGGGTTGCCCGTGTTGCAGCGGGCAGGAGCGGTGAAAGCGGGGGTTCGCCCCGCTTTTTCTTGATTTATAGCAATCCTCGCAAAGCCCTGTACGGTGTTGCGCCGCCTCGCCGTACAAAGGCGTACTGCCTTCGGCGTCGCGCCTTGTATAGAACTTTGTGAGTATTGCTATACCAATCTGCCTTTGGCTACGACAAACGCGGTCGCCAGCGCGAGCAGCAATAGCGGGCCGGGTTTTGGCAAGAGCAGGGCGATGAAGGCGGCGAGGGCAAACAGCGCGAGGATGGGCAGCCAGCCGAGGCGCCCGGCATCGGCCAGTTGCCAGAAGGTCAGGCCAATCAGCATCAGCGCGAAACCGGCGACGACAAACCAGAGAAAGGCGAAGGTCTGCGGATCGCTGCTGTGTACGCTGTTAAACACGCCCTGCGCGCGGATGCGGTGCAGCGCCTCGCGCATGGACAGCACGGCGAGGGTATTGTGCAGCACGCCGGTGGCAATGAGGGCAAGCGAGAGCCATTTCAGCATGGGGAACTCCGGAAATGATGATGCCTTATGGTATAGAATTTCCGCCAATACATCATGAGAAATTCAAACCCTTTTTGGAGCCAATTATGCAATTTGTCGATAACCGGGAAATTACCGACCCGCGTACCAATATCGCGCTGGAAACCTATCTGGTGGAAAACCGCCTGAGCGATGAGCCGCTATTGCTGTTTTACATCAACGAGCCGTCAATTATTATTGGCCGCAATCAAAATACCGTGGAAGAAGTGAACCAGGCCTATGTCGAAGCAAACGGGATTCACGTCGTGCGGCGAATGTCTGGCGGTGGTGCGGTCTATCATGATTTGGGCAATTTTTCCTTTTGCTTTATCCAGGATGAAAACAGCCTGTCGCGCGATTTCTCCGTTTTCACCAAACCGGTTATTGAAGCCTTGCATCAAATGGGCGTTGCCGGTGCTAAACTCGAAGGACGCAATGATTTGCTGATAGACGGCAAGAAATTTTCCGGCAATGCGATGTATGTCAAAAATGGCCGCATGACTGCCCACGGCACCATTCTCTTTGATGCCGATCTGGATGCCGTTACCCAGGCACTGAAACCGCGTGCAGACAAAATTGAATCGAAAGGTATCAAATCAGTGCGCAGCCGCGTCACCAATATCAAACCCTTTGTCGCACCGGGATACAAGGATATGACTACGCGCGAGTTTCGTGATGCGCTGTTGCTGCATATCTTTGGCGTCAAAGACCGCGCGCAAGTGCCGGAATACCATTTGACCGATGCGGACTGGGAAAAAGTCGCGCACATCCGCGCCGAACGATTCGCCAACTGGGACTGGAATTATGGCAAATCGCCCGCTTTCACCAGCGAGCGCTATTACAAATTCCCGCAAGGTGCGGTCGATTTCCGCTTTAGCGTGGAGCACGGCGTGATTCAGTCGCTGAAAATCTACGGCGATTTCTTCGGCATGGGCGAGATTGCCGACGTGGAAAAATTGCTGACTGGTATTCCTTACCGCCGCGAGGCGGTCGAACTGGCTTTCAGTCAGATAGATAGCCGCTATTATTTTGGTGGAATAGAAAGCAGCGCGCTGGTGGATTTGCTGGTAGGTTGAGAAGACATAAAAAAACCGGGCGCGATGCTCGGTTTTTTGTCACGGTATCTATCTATTACCGTACCACCTGCCGTTTTTGCCCAAACAGGACGGCAAAATTAAGTAAAAGGCCGATGAAAAAAAGGGTTTCTTCATGATGGTTTGGAAATGATGTGCTATCGGTTAGTGTCAGCCAAATTGCAATTGCGGCAATGAGCAGGTTAATGATGAGTACCATATAGGCGAGCAGGGCAGGGCGGGTAACGGTTAAGGGTGGCGGTAGCGGTTCGTTATGCAGAAAGGCATGGGCATAGGTGCCAATGGACTTGCCAATGTCGGCGCCAAAATTATCAATGGTAATTTCTTGCTTACCGCCGTTGCGGTCAGTGATAACCAATGTTTCCGGCTGATAGCGGGAGGCTGGATGGTAATTGACGCTGCGAATTTCCGTCCAGTAAAGGGAAACAGGCTTGTTGTCATAGGGATAAATGGTCAGGATTTTGTCATCGGCGCGAGCGAGAATGCGACTGCGATCAGCATGAAAAT
>NZ_CALJAH010000344.1 GCF_938028185.1 uncultured Cardiobacterium sp.
GGGGTGATGCTGCGCGGTTTGCGCCGGGGTGCCGGGCGCGGTCGGACGCTGTCCGGGGCGGGTGGTGGTTGTGGCGCGGGTTGGGCGGCAATGGCTGGCGCTTGGGCGCTGACGCGGGCGGGTGGAGGCGCATGGCGACGGATTTTGGTGAAGGCGATGCCCGCCTGGCAGAGGCGGATGAGTACCCAGAGGTTGAAGACGGCGATGAGCGGCAGGCTGAAGTGGATGAGAAGGCGGGCGGCGGCGGAGAAGTGCCAAAAGCCGGACAGGGCGACGTCTGCGGCGAGGATGATGAGGATGGCGGCAGCATCCGCGCGGTAGGGGTTGGCCGGACGGTGCGGCGGCGCCAGTTGTGCCTCCTGATGGTATTGGTCGATGTCAAAGAGGGCGTCGGCGAGGGTGTCGGCGGCGTCTGCCCCCAGATGAAGGCGCGTCGTCGGGGCGTGGTCGCTGGGCACGGCTTCGCTGAGGTGGACGTGGATGGCGATTTGGCCGCGCTGCGGCTCAATGGCATCCAGCCAGCGGCGGAGACGGTCGCTTTCGCCAAGTCCGGAGGGGGCGGCTTCGCGCAGCACGATTTCCAGCCAGACGGCATCAGGGTCGGCACCGCCACGGATGACGGCAACGGGGTCGGGCTCAGTGGCGCGCAGTTCGGCAATGTCGGCCCAGCGCCAGTTGCCGAGGCGAGCGCCATCGCGGTCAAACACGGTGAGACCATCGCCGTCGCAGGCGAACATGGGCGAGGGCAGCGGACGCGGACGGAAGTAGCAGCGGCCTTGCCAGAGCAGGTTGAGGGCGACGAGCGTGGTGTAGCCGAAGAGGATGTGGAAGGGGTTGGGCAGTTGCGGCAGGTGTGCGCTGGCGAAGATGAGGCAGACGCAGAGGACGGTGAGTACGCCCATGCCGGGGGTGAGCAGGTTGATGTCGGGGTGGTCGGTGCGGTCGCTGGGGGTGTAGTACCAGATGCGGTTCATGTTCGGGGTTCCAGGATGAGATAGGGAAAGCGCGGTGTATTGTTAATGTGGGGATTTTGGCTGCGCTTGCAATACAGCCTGGCGCCTGGCGTTGACGGCGAGAAATTTCGTAGGTCGGCCATTTATGGCCGACCTACGAACTGAATGGTAAACCGCGCCTAAGCCTTCGCTAATCCAGGCATATGTTTTTTGCGCGTACAATCCGCGCTTTCACGCATCTGCGTGTTTTCCTTAATTAAAGAGAGGTTTTATGTTACGCAAGCAGTCTGGCCGTGCAGGGATGCGTTTTTTGGTGGTTTTGGTGTTGTTCGCGGCGGGCGGTTATGCCTGGTGGCATTTCCGCGCCAAGCCTGACGAGGCGGGGGCAATCAAGTACATCACCGCCGAGGTGAAGAAAGGCGACATCGCGCAAACGGTGCTGGCGAGCGGTTCCATCCAGCCGTTCAAGTCGGTCAAGGTCGGCGCGCAGGTGTCGGGCGAGATTAGTGCGCTGTCGGTGCAAGTCGGCGACAAGGTCAAAACCGGCGACCGCATCGCCGAGATTGATGCGAGTACGCAGCAGAATACGCGCGATAGTGCCGCCGCCGCCTTGGCTTCCAGCAAGGCGGCGCTGTCGGCAGCGCAGGCGAAGTTGCGCGAGGCGCAGCAGAATTTTAACCGGCAGCAGGAGTTGGTGAAGAAGGGCGCGGCGGCGCGCGAGTCGCTGGATAGCGCGCAGGCGACGTTGAAGTCGGCGCAGAGTGCGGTGGAGCAGGCAAAAGCCGATATTCGCAAGAGTCAGCTGGAGCTGGATAACGCGGGCTTGCGTCTGGGTTATACGAGTGTGACGGCGCCGATGGACGGCGTGGTGATTTCGGTCGCGGTGGAGAAGGGGCAGACGGTGAACGCGGTGCAGGACAGTCCGACGCTGGTGACGATTGCGCAGACGAATACGATGACGGTCGAGGCGGAGATTGCCGAGGCGGATGTGAGCGCGGTGCAGCCGGGCATGGCGGCGCATTTTACGTTGCTCGGCGCGGACAAGACGCGCTATGAGGGCAAGTTGAAGTCTATTGATCCGGCGCCGCTTGCGACTTCAAAGAATACGACTAGCAACAGTAGCAGTTCGAACGACACCGCCGTCTATTATTACGGCAAGATGGATGTGCCGAACCCGGACGGCAAGTTGCGCATCGGCATGACCGCCAATATGGTCATCAGCGTGCGCGAGGCGAAGGGCGTGCTGACGATTCCGATGACCGCGCTGCAAGCGAACGCAGACGGCGCGGACGAGGTGCAGGTGATGGCGGCGGACGGCAAGCCGCAGCCGCGCGAAGTCAAGCTCGGCATCAATGACGGTGTCAATACCGAGGTCGTGGAAGGGCTGAAGGAAGGCGAGCAGGTCGTGGTCAGCAGCGGTAGCGGCGAGGGCAGTATCCCGATGGGTCCGGGAGGGCCGTTCTGATGAGCGAGCCGATTATCCGCATCCGCAACCTCTACCGCCGTTTCCCCAGCGGCGACGGCGAAGTCACCATCCTCAAGGGGCTGAATCTGGAAATAGAGGCCGGGGAAATGGTCGCCATCATCGGCCAGTCCGGCAGCGGCAAATCGACGCTGATGAACATCCTCGGCTGCCTCGACCGCCCCAGCGACGGCGAGTATTACATCAACGGCAAAAACGCCACCGGCCTCAGCCCGCAGGAGCGCGCCGCGCTGCGCCGGGAAAACATCGGCTTCATCTTCCAGCGCTATCACCTGCTGGCCGACCTCAAGGCGTGGGAAAACGTCGCCATTCCCGCCATCTACGCGGGGACGGCAGCAGACGCCCGCGAAGCGCGCGCCAAGGCGCTACTCACCCGCCTCGGCCTCGGCGAGCGCACCGAGCACAAACCCGGCCAACTCTCCGGCGGCCAGCAACAGCGCGTCTCCATCGCCCGCGCGCTGATGAACGGCGGACAAATCATCTTCGCCGACGAACCCACCGGCGCACTCGACAGCCACAGCGGCGAAGAAGTGATGAAAATCCTCGGCGAACTGCACGCCGAAGGGCACACCATCATCCTCGTTACCCACGACCGCCACATCGCCGACCACGCCGACCGCGTCATCGAAATCAAGGACGGCGAAATCATTGACGACCGCCGCCAGGACGCGGACGCCAGCGCCAGCGGCAAACGCGCCGCCACGCCTGCCGTCAAAAAAACCGTCTTCGGTGCGGCCGGGCGCATCACCTCTGCCATCAGCATGGCGTGGCGCGCCATCCTCGGCCACAAACTGCGCGCCTTTCTCACCATGCTCGGCATCATCATCGGCATCGCCTCAGTCGTCAGCGTCGTCGCGTTGGGACAAGGCGCCCAACAACAAGTGCTGAACAGCATCAGCGACCTCGGCTCGAACACCATCCAAATCTTCCCCGGCCAATTCGGCGACCGCCGCGCCGGGCGCATCCGCACCCTTGTCCCCGGCGACGCGGACATCCTCGCCAAACAAGACTTCATCGACAGCGCCACTCCGGTCGTCAGCGCCAGCGCCACCGTGCGCTACGACAACAAAGAACTCACCGGCGAAGTCACCGGCGCGGGCGAACAATACTTCCAGGTGCAGAACCTGCCCATCGTCGCCGGACGCAGCTTCAACCAACAAGACATCGACAACTACGCCGCCGTCGCCATCCTCGACCAAAAAGGCGCGGAAAACCTCTTTAACGCGAATGCCGCCAACCAATACGCGAACGCGCTCGGCCAAGTCATCCTGCTGCGCAACACCCCGGTGCGCATCATCGGCATCGTCGATACCAGCAGCCAAAGCCGCTTCGAGGGCGGCAACAACATCAGCGTGTACATGCCCTACACCGCGGCGATGAACCGCCTTCTGGGACGCAGTAACGTCTCTAGCATCATCCTGCGCATCAGCGACAGCGCCAATCCGGCGGTCGCCGAAGACGCCATCACCCGCATCCTTACCCGCCGCCACGGCAGCCAGGACTTCTCGCTCTTTAACAGCGACAGCCTGCGCAAAGCCATCTCGCAAAGCGTCCAGGTCTTCAGCATCCTCATCTCCTCCATCGCCGTCATCTCGCTCGTCGTCGGCGGCATCGGCGTGATGAACATCATGCTCGTCTCCGTCACCGAACGCACCCAAGAAATCGGCATCCGCATGGCCGTCGGCGCGCGGCAAAGCGACATCATGATGCAATTCCTGATAGAAGCGCTGATGCTCTGCCTCCTCGGCGGCGCGATAGGTGTCGGCCTCGCCTACGGCTTCGGCTGGGTGATGAACAACACCGGCAGCGCCGCGCCAAGCGGCGGCGAACAGGCGGCATTCAAACTCGTCTACTCCACCGCCTCGACCATCGCCGCCGTCATCTGCGCCAGCGGCATCGGCCTGCTCTTCGGCTTCCTGCCGGCGCGCAACGCCGCCCGCCTCGACCCGGTAGAAGCCCTGAGCCGGGAATAACCTAATAAATCCCCCTCCCCTGCAGGGCGAAGCCCGCAGCGGGGGAGGGCTGGGGA
>NZ_CALJAH010000345.1 GCF_938028185.1 uncultured Cardiobacterium sp.
TTTGCGCATATCGTCGAGGTCAAGTTCGCGTTCGATGTCGGCGCGCACGTCACTGAAGGCGCGGCGGATTTTGCGCACGGTGATGACGGCGGTGCGCACCACTTCGGGCAGGCGCTGCGGCCCGATGACGACGATGCCGATAACGCCCAAGACGACGAGTTCGGAGAAGCCGATGTCAAACACGGCGCGGCCTTAGCGGGTTTTTTCTTCTTCGCGCCGCGCTTCGCCTTCGATGATGCGGGTGTCGGCGGCATCGGTTTTTTGGTGTTCGAGTTTGTCGGCGGGTTTTTCGTCTTCTTTCATCGCGTTTTTGAAGCCTTTGATGGCCTGGCCGAGGTCGGCACCGACGTTACCGAGTTTTTTGGTACCGAAGATGGCGACGACGATGATGAGGACGATGAGGAGTTGGATCGGGCTGATTCCCATAGGGTTTCCTTGTGGTGTGTGGTGGGTTTTGGATGTAATCCGATTATGGATTTATGGTTTTGCCGCTGTGCGACTGCTTCACCTCCCCTCCCCCGCTGCGCAGGGGAGGGGGAGAAAGGTGGGGTTTAGGAATGTGCCGCTTGAACGGCGGTGATGGCGATGGTGTAAACGATGTCATCAACCAGCGCGCCGCGCGAGAGGTCGTTCACCGGTTTGCGCATCCCTTGCAACACCGGCCCCATCGAGATGGCGTTGGCGGAGCGCTGCACTGCCTTGTAGGTGGTGTTGCCGGTGTTGAGGTCGGGGAAGATGAAGACGCTGGCTTGTCCGGCGACCGGGCTGTTCGGCGCTTTTTGTTTGCCGACGGATTCGACGGCGGCGGCGTCGTATTGCAGCGGGCCGTCAACGAGGATGTCCGGCCGCAGTTCGCGCACTTTGGCGGTCGCTTCTTTGACTTTTTCGACGTCCGCGCCGGAGCCGGAGCTGCCGGTGGAGTAGGAGATCATCGCCACGCGCGGCTCGATGCCGAAGGCTTTGGCGCTGTCGTTGGACTGGATGGCGATTTGCGCGAGTTCGTCGGCGGTCGGGTTGGGGACGATGGCGCAGTCGCCATAGACCAGCACTTGGTCGGGCAGGCACATGAAGAAGACGGAGGAGACCATGCTCGCGCCGGGCGCGGTTTTGATGATTTGCAGCGGTGGGCGGATGGTGTTGGCGGTGGTGTGCACCGCGCCGGAGACGAGGCCATCGACTTCGCCCGCTTCCAGCATCATCGTGCCGAGCATGACGCCGTCGCTCAGGGCGTCGCGCGCCTGTACTTCGGTCATGCCTTTGGCTTTGCGCAGTTCGACCAGGCGGGCGACGTATTTTTCGCGCACGGCATCGGGGTCAATGATGGTGATGTTGTCGCCCAGTTTGACGCCTTGTTGCGCGGCAACGGCCTGCACGCTTTCGGGTTTGGCGAGGAGGACGCAGCGCGCCATGTTGCGTTCGGCGCAGATGCTGGCGGCAACGACGGTGCGCGGTTCGTCGCCTTCGGGCAGGACGATGGTTTTTTGCGCGGCAATGGCGCGCTGCACAATCTGGTAGCGGAAGGCGGCGGGCGAGAGGCTGACGCTGCGCGCGCTGCGGAGGTAGTCGGCGAACCAGTCGTCTTTGATGCTGTCGGCGATGTATTCTTTGGTGTCGCGGATGCGCTGTTCGTCATCGACCGGGATGTAGCGGTTGAATTTTTCGATGAGTTTGCTGATTTCCCAGCTGCTGGTGCCGAGGTGCAAGACGGGCAGTTTGGCTTCTTCGATCAGCGGCTTGCACAGGTTCATCACCACGTCGGAGGCGGGCAGCGGCCCGGTCAGGACGAGGCAGGCGAGGTGGTTACCGGCGCGTGCGGAGATGGTCGCTGCCATCAGCGCGTCGTCGCGGTCAGCGGGGAGGAAGATGCAGTAGCCGGGACGGAGGAAGTCGGCGGCGTTGGCCGGGGTGCGCGCAAAGAGGACGTAGTCGAGGATGCGGCGGCTGTTGCTTTCGCCTTCAAAGAGGACGGTGGCGCCGAGGTGCTGTTGCAGGTCGCTGACGCGCGGCGCGGCGATTTCCGCGCGGCTGCCGATGACGCCGAGCAGTTTGAAGTGGTCGTTGAACACTTTGCTGCGCGCGATTTCGTCGCGGCTGAGCGCGCCTGCGCCGTCGGCGTAGTTCACGATGGCGCCGAGCAGGTGGCCTTTGTCGTAGCCGCCGAAGGTGTTGGCGGCGAAATCGAGGCGGTTTTCGAGGCGGGCGAGGCTGGAGACGCGCGCGTCAGCCAAGAGGATGACGTCGGCACCGAGCGCACGGGCGATTTGCCGGTTGCATTCGCCGGCGTAGGGTACGTTCGGCGTTTCCAGCAGGCCTTCCATGATGACGACGTCGGCGTCGCCCTTGGCGGCCTCAAAGTTCTGGATGACGGTTTCCATCAGTTCGTCGAGGTTGCCCGCATCCAGCGCCTGTTGCACCGCTTCGGGGCGGATGACCAGCGCGTCGTCGCCGACCGCGCGCGAGGAATGCAGCAGCACGGCGCGGCTGTGGTCGATGTTCTGCCCTTCGATGTCGTATTGCATCACCGGTTTGTGGAAGCCGACCTTGACGCCCTTGCGGTCAAGGGCGTGGTAGAGGCCGAGCACGGCGGAGGTGAGGCCAATGCCGGGGTGGGTAGCGACGACGAGGATTGCTTTTACCATGATGTCCTCCTTAGGCGCTGAGCGCATCGGTATCGCGGGCGATCATCAGCTCCTCGTTGGTGGCGATGACCCAGATTGGCTTGCTGCCCGGCGCGGCGATATTGCCTTCCTTGCCACGGGTGGTGTCGTGGTTTTTCTGCTCGTCGAGCTTGAAGCCGAGAAATTCGAGCAGGGCGACGGATTTCTCGCGTACCAGCCAGGAATTTTCGCCGATGCCGCCGGTGAAGACGATGGCGTCCGCACCGCCGAGGCCGACCATCTGCGCCGCTAGATTCTTGGCGAGGCGGTAGCAATAGACATCCATGGTGCGAATTGCCGCTTCGTCGCCCTTGGCGTAAGCCTCTTCAATAGTGCGGCAATCGTTGGAAAGGCCGGACAAACCGAGCAGGCCGGACTGCTTCCACAGCATATCGTCCACTTCCTTCGGACTCATCCCCATCTGCCCGGTGAGAATGCCGAAAATCGCCGGGTCAACATCGCCGGAACGGGTGCCGTGTACCACGCCTTCGAGCGGGGTCAGCCCCATCGTCGTATCCACGGAATGATCGAAATCGACGGCGGCGAGTGAGGCGCCATTACCGAGGTGGGCAACCACCGCTTTCGGTTTGGCGATGCCGAGTTTTTCCGGCAGCTGGCTGGCGATGTAGCGGTAAGAAGTGCCGTGGAAACCGTAGCGGCGGATTTTGTTGTCGCTGTAGAGCTTGTACGGCAGAGCGTAGAGGAAGGCGCGCTGCGGCATATGCTGGTGGAAAGCCGTATCAAAAACAACGACCTGCTTCAGGTCGGGGAAGGCTTCGCGTGCGGCGTCGATACCGGTGACGTGCGCCGGATTGTGCAGTGGCGCGAGGCGGATGCAATCGACAATCTTCTCGCGCACATCATCATCGACCAGCACCGACTCGGCGAAATACTCGCCGCCGTGGACGATGCGGTGGCCGACCGCTTTGATTTTGTCCATCAGCCCTTCTTTGTGCAGCGCGGCAACAATGTGGCGCAGCGCTTCCTGGTGCGTACCGGGATCCAGCGTTTCTTCGAGTTTGTCGCCCTTGGCGTTCTTGATGGTGATGTTGCCGATGCCGCCGACGCCCAGGCGTTCGGCCAGACCCTTGAGCGGCTCCTCGCCGTTTTCCGGGTTAATGACAGAGAATTTCAGGCTGGAAGAGCCGCAGTTCAGAACAAAAATATAGTGGGACATGATGATTCCAGTGGATTAAAAAGCGGCGCGATTGTAGCAAAAAAGCGGGGCGGGCGGGCGGCGGCGGGCGGGAAGCCAGGCATGGCGCGGGTTTTTGGCGCGAACGGGAAAAATGCGCCTCATTGCTCATGATTCCGTTGGCGCCAGGGCTGTTTACAATTTGAAAAATCCCCCTCCCCTGCAGGGCGAAGCCCGCAGCGGGG